>NZ_JBIAQI010000011.1:0-129716 GCF_042888905.1 Streptosporangium sp. NPDC002721 | reverse complement strand
GTTTTCCCCCCCCGGGGCGGGCGGGGGTGTTACCCCCCCCCCCCCCCCCCGGGGGGGGCCCGGGGGGGCCCCCCCCGCCCGCGGGGCCCCCCCGGGCCCCGGGCCGGGGCTGCGGCCGGGGCTGCGGTCAGGGCGGGGCCGCGTGCCGCCTCGCCGCCCAACCCGCCGGAGCGGCGTTTGTCGTGACGAGGCTCGCCATGGCGGCGCTTGCCGTGGCGACGCTTGCAACAGTGAGGCTTGCAACAGTGAGGCTTGCAACAGTGAGGCTTGCAACAGTGAGGCTTGCAACAGTGAGGCTTGCCGTAGCGGCGCTAGATGTGCGAGCGACGTTATTGCTAGCGGGGATCGCCCTGGTAGCGGTGCTAGCATCTGCGGGATGTCCACACACGAGCGCCGCGAGCGCGAGCGGGAGCGACGCCATCGGCTGATCGTGACGGTCGCTCGCGAGCTGGCCGAGGCCGAGGGGTGGGAGGCGGTCACGACGCGCCGTCTCGCCGAGCGTATCGAATACAGCCAGCCGGTCCTCTACAGCCACTTCGCGGGCAAGGACGCCATCGTGGCGGCCGTCGCCCTGGAGGGCTTCGCCGAGCTCACCGCCGAGCTGGGCAAGGCCCGCGCGGCGGCCGCCGGCCCGCGCGAGGCGCTCGCCGCCCTCATCCACGCCTACGCCGGCTTCGCCGGCCTGAACCCGTCGCTGTACGACGCCATGCTCACCCTCGCCGTCGACCTGCCCTTCGGCCGTCCCGACACGCCCGCCCCGCTCCAGGCCGTCTTCGCCGAGTTCCGCGAGGCGATCGCCGCCTTCGCCGGCGGCCGCGACACCGGCGTCCTGGCCGAGGTCGCCTGGGGTTCCGTCCATGGGCTCGTCACCCTCACCCGCAGTGGCCGCCTTCCGGCCGGCCACCACGAGCGGCGGCTGGCGATGCTGATCGACCAGCTCGCCGCGTCCGCCGACCGGCGGTAGCCCTCGGCGTCCTCCTCGCGTACGTGTCTCCTGACGGGTTCGCGGGCTCCGGTCCTCAGGAGGGGCGAACTTTATCCCTGAATGAAATAGATACGGCATTGCCTGCTGATTCGCCGGTCCGTAGCATCCGTCCCATGTCCATCACACGTGAGTTCGCCTACGCATCGCCCTCGCGTCCCGCTGACGGCGAGTGCGTGTGGTATCGCTCCAAGGGCGATCTCTACGACCTGATTCGTACGGGCAGCGACGGGGATTTTCGATATCACATCTTCCATGCCCGCGACGGCCGCTACCTCCAGGCCTTCGCCTCCTGGCAGGACGGCCTGGAGTGGATCAGGGAGCGTGTCGAGGGCGAGTAACGCGGTCTCGCTCCCAGGTGCGCCGAACGCGAAGCTCGGTCTCCTGTGGAAAGTCGTCAAGGTGAGCAAGGAAAGCGCGGTCTCGCTCCCAGGTGCGTCGAACGCGGAGCCCCCGGGCGCCTTCCCGCGGGCACGGACTCCACGGCCGGTGCCCGCCGGGACGCGGCTCAGGGCACCAGGCGCAGCGCCGGGCGCTGGTCGGGCAGGTCGAGCAACTCGCGTACCCGGGAGACGGGCCAGGCCAGCTGGGTGGCGAGGCGCGCCATGGTGAGGCCGGTCTCCGAGACGGCCAGGTCGAAGGCCCTGCGCAGCAGCACGGGCTGCTCGCCGGGATAGCCGCTGATCGGCTCGGCGGCGAAGCCCGGCTGGTCGCGCAGCGTCTTGAGCCGCTGGTAGGCGCGGCTCGCCGCCGAATCGGAGATCAGGCCGACCTCGCGGCAGCGGTACAGCAGGGAGTCGACCGACACGCCCCAGGTGTGCTTGAGCTCCACCAGCCTGCGCAGGTCGAGGCGGCCGGGCAGCTCCGGCAGGATGCTGTCGCGCGGGGTCAGGAACTCGGCGGCGAAGACGTCGGCCTCCCGCTCCTGCTGGGTGTCTCCCGACGCGGTGTCACCGTGCAGCACCAGATGCCCCAGCTCGTGGGCGGCGGTGAAGCGGTAGCGGTGGATGTCGTCGAACCGGTTGGCGGTCAGCACCACGATCGGGCGGGGCAGCTGGGAGGTGGAGAAGGCGTCCACCGTGGTGGCGTCCTCGTCGGGGGGCGGGAAGACCACGACGATCCCGTGGGCCTCCATGTGCCGGACGATGTGCGACAGCGGGCCGGTGCCCAGCCCCCAGAGCCGCCGCAGGGCGCGGGCGGCCTGCGCGGGGTCGCTGGGCAGTTCCACGCCGGAGTGGACCTCGCCGCCGGAGAATCCGGGAAGGGCGACGTGCGGCAGCCTGACCTGTCTCTCCAGGGCGTGGGCCAGCTCCCACACCTGCTCGACGAAGGCCGCGGCCTTGGCCCGCTGGTGCGCGCGGGTGGAGCGCAGGCTCCTGAAGTGCGCCATGGAGCCGTCCAGCTTGCCGTGCGGGCGGCCCAGCAGGAAGAACGCCGAAGGCACGCCGAGCGCGTCGGCCAGACGGGGGACGAGGTCGGGCCGGGGACGGGTCATGCCCGTCTCGTACTGCCCCACCGCCGCGGGGGTGACGCCGATCCGTTCGGCCAGATCCTTCTTCGTCATCCCCGCCAGCTGCCGTGCCTGGGTCAGCCGCCCCTGGTCGAACGCGTCGGCCACGGCCTGCGGGCTCGGCCCGTCGCTCCCGGGGACGCCGGGAGCGCCGAACAGAGGGGTCTGGTTACGGTTGCTCATTGTCGCCGGTGACCACGGTTTCCTCGGGTGCCTCGCTGCTTACGGGGAAGATCTTGCCATTCTTCCGCTCCACCGGGGACCTCGTGCTCAACGCGAGCGCGGGTACGAGACCGTCGTCGAAACGTGACGCGGCGCCGGGCTCCGCCGCCCACAGGTCACGGACGGCGCCGGGGGAGGTGGCGGGCAGCGGGATCGGCTCGTGGTGCAGCCACCGGATCCTGCCGAACTCGTCGATGAGCTCCGCCTCGCCCCAGTAGAGCCGCAGCAGGCCGGCCTGCGCGTTGCCCGCGTAGGCGACCGGGACCAGCCGGGTGTCGCCGGGCAGCCCGGTGAGGGCGGGACGCACCGTGGCCGGCCCGTCCGCATCGGCCGACAGGTCCAGCTCCTCCTGGGTGGACCGGGCGGGCTCCTCCGCGAGCGCCAGGTCCAGCTCCTCCTGGCGGTAGGAGGTCGCCGGGCCGAACCGGTCGAACAGCTCGCGCACCAGCGAGGAGATGCGGCCGTCACTGACGCGGGCCTCGGAGATCGGCGTACGGTCGTCCTCGGCGTAGCGGAAGGGCAGCAGCAGGTTGCCGCCCAGGACGACCAGGTGGTGCGGTGAGCCGTGCGGCCTGACCAGCTGGAACCCCGGCTCGTCGCGCAGCCCCTCGGCGATCGCCTCGTAGCGCCTGGCCATCATGGTGAAGCCGTAGGTGTATCGCTTGTCGCTGTGCCCGGAACTCTGCGCGTCCTGCGCGTTGCCCATCGCCTCCAGCAGCGACGCGGCCACCCGGCGCCGTACGACGTCGGCGCGGTCGCCGAACCGCTCGCCCGCCCAGCCCGACACCCGGTTCGTCCCCTGGCCGGGCACCTGGCCCGGCCCCGTCCGGATCGGCCCCTCCTGGGGTGAAGACGACGACCCCGCGCTCATCGGCGACCTCCGCTCAGACTTCGCTGCGCGCCGGGCGATCGTCGCCGGCACTTCATTTCCGCGCATCATACTCCCGCGAAGGCTCTAGTTGATGTTGCGTGTCCCCCGTGTCGCGGTTCGTGACGACGAGTTCCCGGCGGGGTCGCGGGAGGGCCGGGTGTGAGTGCCGGTGGCCTCGGCGGAAAGCTTCCCGTCGGAGCGGTCCATCGCGGACGGTGTTGACGCGTGCCGGGGTGAGAAGCCTCGGCCGGGCCGGTCCCGGACGGCAGGGGTGAGGGTTAGGGGTCGGGGGCGAGGAGCGGGGGGTAAATGAACTGTGAACTGTCGGTGGGACAGGCAATGATTGGTCCCATTATGGTCATCTCCCCGTCCCTTCCGTTCACTGCCACGACGTCCCCGGGTGGCGACATCGTGGTCTTCTACGTCGGCACCGAGCCTCGCATGACACCGGAGCAGGCGCTCGCGTTCGCCGACATGCTCCGTGACCTCGCGGCCGGAGTGCGGCGTCCCGTCCTGGCCGCGTCGGCCGGTGCGAACCAGCTGTCCTGACCGACTCTCCGTCTTCCCTCCGGTCGAGTCCTCGCCTGTTCCCGACGCCGGGCAGGTGAGGGTTCTCACGCGTCCGGGATCGGTTCCCGTGGCTCGCGCCTGAACCCGGAACCGGCCCCAAGCTCGGAACGGGCCCCGAGTTCACATCTGGCCCCGAATACAGAACCGGCCCGGAGTTCACATCTGGTCCCGAGTTCGGAACCGGCCCCGAGCCGACCTCGGGTTCGGAACCGGCCACGAGCCCGGAACCGGCCCCGAGTGCAGAACCGCGCGTCCCGCTCCCGGCCATGGCCCGGAGCGGGACGCGGTGGGATCCGGGCGCCGACCTCGGGCGGGGCCGGAGCACGACAGGGGTATTCACGGCAATCCCTTTCACTCTCCGTGGCCATTGCGTAACGTTCTGGCTGGCGAGGCTTCCGGAGGGCGGGCCGTCTCGCCGATTCCCCCACCGGCCACTCCGTCGCGGTCCCCGGCGTCCGATGCCCAGGGCGTTCCCGAAAGCGTCGAAGTCAGATATGGAAAGACGGAACATGCAACCCTTCGAGCTCCCCGACTTCTACCTGCCGTATCCGGCCAGGTTGAACCCCCACGTGGAGACCGCGCGCGAGCACACCAGGGCCTGGGCGTACGACATGGGCATCCTCGACCCCGGCCTCGGCATCTGGGACGAGCACAAGCTCGACGCCATGGACTACGGCCTGCTGTGCGCCTACACCCACCCCGACGCCTCGGCCCCCGAGCTCGATCTCATCACCGACTGGTACGTGTGGGTGTTCTTCTTCGACGACCACTTCCTGGAGGCCTTCAAGCGCAGCGGCGACCTGACCGGGGCCAAGCGGTATCTCGACAGGCTGGCGGCCTTCATGCCGGTGCACCCCACGGGCCCGCCCCCCGAGCCGGAGAACCCGGTGGAGCGCGGCCTCGCCGACCTGTGGGCCCGGACGATCCCGGCCATGTCCGCCGACTGGCGGGCCAGGTTCGTCGAGAGCACGAAGAACCTCCTCGACGAGTCCCTGTGGGAGCTGGCCAACATCAACGAGGGACGCGTCGCCAACCCGATCGAGTACGTCGAGATGCGGCGCAAGGTCGGGGGCGCTCCCTGGTCGGCCAACCTGGTCGAGCACGCGGCGGGCGCCGAGGTCCCGGCCGCCGTCGCCGCGAGCAGGCCGATGCGCGTGCTGAGAGACACCTTCTCCGACGCGGTGCACCTGCGCAACGACCTCTTCTCCTACGAGCGGGAGGTCGGCGACGAGGGCGAGCTCAGCAACGGCGTGCTGGTCTTCGAGCGCTTCCTGGGCTACGACACCCAGCGGGCCGCCGAGGCCGTCAACGACCTGATCACCTCCCGGCTGCACCAGTTCGAGAACACCGCCCTCACCGAGCTGCCCCCGCTCTTCGAGGAGCACGGCCTGGACCTGAGGTCCCGCCTCGACGTCCTCGCGTACGTCAAGGGGCTCCAGGACTGGCAGTCGGGCGGCCACGAGTGGCACATGCGCTCCAGCCGCTACATGAACGGGGCCGCGGGGGCGGCCCCGGCGGCCCCGGCCCTGCTCGGCGGGCCCACCGGCCTGGGCGTGTCGGCGGCGCGCGTCAGGCTGGCACCCGGCGTCACCGGCCCGGGAGGCGTCAGGAGCCACACCCACGTCCCCCTGCGGGAGGTCGGGCCGCTGCCGCTGCCCGAGATCTACATGCCGTACACCGCCCGGATGAATCCCCACCTCGACACCGCCCGCCGCAACACCGTGGAGTGGGCGCGAGAGATGGGGATGTTCGAGCAGCTCCCGGGCTTTCCGGGGCTCGCGGTCTGGACCGAGCACAAGCTCGACACCTACGACTTCGCCATCTGCGCCGGGGCCATCAATCCCGACGCCCCCGCTCCCGACCTGGACATCTCGACGTTCTGGCTCACCTGGGGGACCTACGCCGACGACTACTTCCCGGTCGTGTTCGGTTCCCGTCGTGACATGGCGGGCGCGAAGGCGTTCAACGAGCGGCTGTCGGCGTTCATGCCGCTCGACCTCTCCGCCACCCCGCCGCCGGTCAACCCGATCGAGCGGGGCCTGGCCGACCTGTGGTCCCGTACGGCGGCCCCCATGACGGAGGCCGCGCGCGCCGGGTTCCGCCGGGCCGTCGAGGACATGACGGAGAGCTGGCTGTGGGAGCTGGCCAACCACATCCAGAACCGGGTCCCCGACCCGGTCGACTACATCGAGATGCGCCGTAAGACCTTCGGCTCCGACCTCACGATGAGCCTGTCGCGGCTGGCCCACGGCCAGACGGTGCCGCCCGAGATCTACGCCACCCGGACGATGCGCGGCCTGGACGACTCGGCCGCCGATTACGCCTGCCTGGTCAACGACCTCTGCTCGTACCAGAAGGAGATCCAGTTCGAGGGCGAGCTGCACAACTGCGTCCTGGTGGTCCAGGACTTCCTGAACTGCGACGCGCGGCAGGCCGCCGACATCGTCAACGACCTGATGACGTCCCGGATGCGGCAGTTCGAGCACATCGTCGCCACCGAGCTCCCGGCCCTCCTCGACGACTACGACCTCGACGGGGAGGCCAGGCAGGCGCTCGACGGATACGTGAGGGAGCTGCAGGACTGGATGGCCGGAGTGCTGCTGTGGCACATGAAGACGCGCCGCTACGACGAGTCCGAGCTGCACCACCCGCCCGCGACGACCCGCCCGGTCGGCGGCCCCGCCGGTCTCGGCACCGCGGCCGCGCGCGTCGGATCGCCGCTCCGGGCGGTGCCGGCCTCGCTTCCCTGACGCGGGCGGTGCCGGCCTCGCTTCCCTGACGCGGGCGGTGCCGGCCTCGCTTCCCTGACGCGGGCGAGGCAGGCGCGGTCGGGGGCGGGGGCCGAAGGGGCGAGGGGGTGAGAGGCCGTCTCTGCCGACCGGCTCATCGGCCTTCCGGAAGATCGCGCCTGCCCGCTCGCCTGCCGTTCGCCTGCCCGCTTGCTCTCACTGCGCGCCTGCCCGCTGTGCCCGCCGCGCGCCTGCTCGCCTGTCCGCCTGTCCGCCTGTCCGCCTGTGCGGTCAGCGCGTGCGCCGCGACCTGAAATCGTACCTGCGCGGCCTCGCCCGCCTCGTCGCCTGCCTCTCCGGTTCTGTCCCCGCGTCCGCTTCCGGCTCCGTGTCCGGTTCCGCCTGCGCCGGTGGCTCCGACTTGATCTCGGGGATCGCCGGTGCGGTGACGACCTCCGTACGCGGCTCGCCGACGGGTCGCCGCGTGGTCAGGTCGATGACCGTGCCGTGATGGCTGGTCGCGGCGTGCGAGGCGGCGAACAGCAGGAGCACGTTCACCAGCTTCAGGAACAGCAGCATGCCCACCGCGCCCGCGACGACCTGGTAGGCCGGGCTCGCCGAGCTGAAGTTGAGATAGACCTGCCCGATCGTCTTGAGCAGTTCCAGCCCGATGGTGATGACCAGGGCAGGTCCGATGACCCGCCGTGGCGACAGGCGCAGCCGAGGAGCCAGCGTCAGCAACGCCGTCGACAGCAGGAGGTTCACGCAGATGCCGAGCACGAAGGCGACCGTGGACAGCGCCCACTGCGCCGGTAGCGCGTCGACCCCGATCGTGTGCTCGGCCAGCCAGGTCAGCGCGGTCTGGGCGCCGAAGGACAGGGTGAGCGAGATCGACAGCAGCAGGCCGAGGGTGACCAGCACGGCCAGGTCGATCAGCCACCGGAGGAAGAAGTTGCCCGGATACTGCTCCAGGCCCCAGACCGCCCGCATGGAGGAGCGCATCGAGTCGACCCAGAACAGGCCGGTCAGCGGCAGTCCGAACGAGGCGATCACTCCGGCCGTGTCCCGCGCGTCGCGCAGTGCCTGCACGTCCAGCCTCGGGAAGGTGTCGCTCAGGTACCCCTCCACCTGGCCGAGCGCGGCGGGCGTGTCCAGCACGTGTCCCATGATCACGAAGGCCAGCAGGGCGAGCGCGAAGATGGCGTAGAACGCGTAGTAGGTCATTCCCGCGGAGAGGCGGCCCGCGTCGGTGCGGTCGTAGTGGACGGCGGCCCGGACGAGATGGTCGAACCAGCCGCATCGATCCCGTGCCGAGGCCCATGCTCCGACGAACCCGCTGGTCCACCGGTTCGCCCCAGGGGTGGCCTCCATGACGGCGCACTCTACCCCTAAGCGGGTGTTTCACCGCTTGCGGACGGCGGACCTTGGTGAAATCCGGAGCGACGCGGTTCGTTTCCCGAGGATGGGCGAGCGGCCGGCTCCGGCCCGATCCACAACGGGCCGACAAAGATGTCGTTCTGCCGTAGCGCGAGACACGATTGACCGTATAGAAATGCGTCACCACTTCGTTTAAGACTTGACGTAAGCGTGACGGCGGCGAGAGAGCGCTCTCTGTCGTTCGTCGGTTACCTCTGCCCGTGGGGACGGGCGACGTCGTCAGCCGTCCCTGACCCATCCGTTCGCGGGCGCGGACCCCGTGCCGACCGTCCGCCGGCGCCGACCCGGATCCCTCCGGGCCGGCGGACGGTCACTCCTCCCGCGTCGAGGGCACGTCCACCCTCGGCCCGCGCAGGAGCCACCACAGGAACGACGCCTGGACGAGCCCGGCGACGACGAGCGAGAGCAGATGCACACCGGAGGGAAGCACCTCCCCGGGGATCATCATCACCAGCCACGAGAGCGGCAGGGTCACCAGGATCAGCAGGACCGCCGACAGGCCCTGGTTGTTCGGCTGGCGCATGCCTATCTCGGCGAAGACGTACGCGGCGATGACGAGCAGCGCGTAGATGCCGCCGATGACGAGGGCGAGGGTGCCCCGCCTGTACCGTGAGGCGAGACGGGCCAAACCGCGAGTTGATCTCATGTCTCCGATCCTTCCCCGGGGTCGCCGTTGAGTTCTCCGTGCGAATACCTCATTCGTCCCGGTACGGATACTCAGCGGCCGATGACGAGCGGGACCGAGGGCGAGGCGCCGGACGCGATCTGGACATGACCGGTCTCGTGCGGCGATCGCCTCATCGGACCGCTCAGGGACGGAACGCGTTGAGCACCATGTGGCCGTAACGGCGCCACAGCTCGCCGTCCCACCGGTCCAGCGTGATGAGTTGCCTGATCACTCCGCACAGGACGACCCGCAGGTCCAGCACGTCGGCGTCCTCGCGGATCTGGCCGGACGGTTTGGCGGCCTCGACGAGCCGGCCGATCAGTTCCAGGAGGCGGCCGGCGGGGACGAGCCTGCCCTCGAAGAACGCGGCGGCGAGCCCCCGGTTCCTGGTGAGGTGTTCGAGCAGGTCGGGAATGTAGTCGCACAGTTCACGGTAGGCGTCGTCGCTGCCGAGCGCGGCGAGCGTGCGTTCCTCCAGCTCCTGGAACTGCTCCTGTACGAGCGCGACGACCAGGTCGTCCTTGCTGGGGTAGCTCCGGTACACGGTCGCCCGGCCGACCCCCGCTCGTTCCGCCACCTGGGGGATCGTCATCCGCGGGCCGTGCCGGGCGAAGAGTTCCCGGGCGGCCGCGATCACCTTCTCGTGGTTGCGGCGGGCGTCCAGACGCCGATGGGAGCCGTGCGGCTCGATCGGCGGCCGGATGATGTCGGGCGAGGTCATGGGATCAGTGTGCCCCGGCGCTGTCGCGGTGCTCGTGCGGGGCACCGGCCGAGCCGGGCCGGGCGGTGCCGGGGGCGTCGGCCGGTACGGGCTCACCGGCGCCGTACACCTCGGTGATCTCGATGTCCAGCACGGTGCAGACCCGGCTGAACGACCAGTAGTAGCCGGCTACCTGGAGGACCTCCACGATCTCGCGCTCGGTGAGGAGCCGCCGTACCCGGTCGAAGAGCTCGTCGGACACGGTGGGGCCCTGCACCACCTCGGCGGTGAAGCGGATGAGGGTCCGGTCGAAGGCCGGCAGCTCGGGACTGTCGAGCTCCCTGCCGCGGATGAGTTCCCGGGTGCGCCCGTCGACGCCCGCCGCCTCCGACATCGGCCGGTGCTGGGCCGCGACGAACTCGCACCCGGCGTACTCGGCCACGGTCAGGATCACGAGTTCCCGCGCGCGGGCCGGAAGCTCCAGCGACCCGAACTGCGCCTGCGCGAGCTGGATGAACGGTTTCACGGTGCCGGTCGAGTGGGTCAGCATCTTGACCAGCGGGTCCGGCGGCAGGAAGGCGAGGAAGTCGCGTACGTCGTCCGGGATGGTCTTCGGATCGGGATCGGTGAGACGGGGCATGTTCTTCTCCGATCAGGTCGGGCCGGGGCTGGTTCGATCAGGCCGGTCGGCGGGTTTGGTCCGGGGCGACGGAGAATCCCGTCTCGCTGAGTTCCCGGAAGCGGCCGTCCTCGGCGAAGGAGCCGAAGACGGAGACCTCCCGCCGGTGAGTGGAGCCGTCCACCATGGTGATCTCGAAGACGTGCCGCTCGGCGTAGGCGGAGCCGTCCCGGAGCTCGTCGAGCACGGTCACCGTGCCGCTGACGATCCGGCTCCGGGTGCCCGCCACCATCTCGACGAACTCGGCGCGGTCGATCGACGTCCCGTCACTGCGATGGGTGTAGCCGGGGGCGTAGTACTTGTCGAGAGCCTCGTCCAGCTCAAGCCTGGGCTCGAAGACCAGTTCCCGGAGGGCTTCGCTGATACGCGCGTGGTTCATCCCTCGGAACTCCTTCCGCGTGGTGGCGTCGCCTGCGCGGCGGCGCGACATTTAAACGGACTCGCAGGTCCGGTTAGTTGTAGACCGTACCGGACCCCCGAGTCCGTTTTATGCGGATTTGGGGGATAGTGGCCATCGTCATATCGCTGGTGACGACGACTCCCAGGGCTTCGGGGGCGCTACGGGAGTGTGTGGATCGTTCGGGCTCGGATCCCGTATCAGACGGCTTCGCGTGCGAGTGCCACGGTCTCTCACGGGGATCCTCTTTGCACGGGGACGGCGTGGGATGGCCGCCGGCCGGGTTCGCGGCGGTGGCTCAGGCCGCCGCCCTCCACCGGGTGGTCGCGTTCCGCTCGGCGAAGCGCCACCGTCCGTCGCGACGCTCGAAACGGTCGAGGTAGCGGCCGCTGAGGACGGGCCGCCGGGGGGTGCCGGACACGGTCCGGTACAGGGTCCAGTACGCGTGGCCGACGGCCGTACCGGCTTCCTCGTCGATCTCGATCACGATGTTGGTGATCTCGTGGGTGGTCGTGGAACGGCCGTCCTCCCCGACCTCGACGATGCCGCGGGCGGCGGTCTCCATCTCCTCGCGGCCGTGTGCCGACATGCCGTCAAGGGTGAAGACGGCGTCGGCGTAAAGGTCGCCGAGCCCGGCGAAGTCGGCGTCGTCGTTCCGGTACGCGTAGGACGAGATCAGGTTCTCGATCTCTCGTTCACTCGACACTGCGGCCTGCTTCTCTGTGGGGCTGGACATGACTGTTCTTTCTGGGAGGAGGTCTCTTCCTGGAAGGAGGGCGCGACGGCGTGCCCGGGGCGGGCGCGCGTCGCGTACCGTTCGGTGGTCACCGGGCCATGGGGGTCACGCCGAGGGCACCGCTGCCGGTGGCGTCTATCACCTGGCCGTTGATCCAGCGGGCGTCGTCGGAGGCGAGGAAGGCGATGATGTCGCCGATGTCGTCCGGTTGCCCGACCCGGCCCCGGACGCCCTGGGAGGCGGCCCACGCCTTGGCCGCCGGGTCGGCGAACCAGGCGTTCATCTCGGTGTCGGTGAAGCCCGGCGCGACGGCGTTGACGGTGATCTCACGGTCGCCCAGGTGCCAGGCGAGGGTGAGGGTGAGGGTGTTGATCGCGCCCTTCGTCATGGTGTACATGGTGGCCATCGGGCTGGCGAGGTAGGCGCCGGCCGATGAGAGGTTGATGATCCGGCCGCCGTCGCGCAGGCGGCTCAGGCCGTGCTGGACGAGGAACAGGGGCGCCTTGACGTTGACCGCGAACAGCCGGTCGAAGTCCTCCTCCGCGACCTCGTTCACGTCGCCGTAGACGACCACCCCGGCGTTGTTGACCAGGATGTCCACTCCGTCGGCGTGCTCGTCGAACGCCGTCCACAGGGCCTCCGCCGCATGGGGGGCCGCCAGATCCGCCCGCAGGAGGAACGCCGAGCCGCCGTCGGCCTCGATGGAGGCGACGGTGTCCCTGGCGGCCTGCTCGTTCGTGCCGTAGTGCACGGCCACCCGCGCTCCGTCCCTGGCCAGCCGCTGTGCGGTGTACCGGCCGATGCCCCGGCTGGCGCCCGTCACCAGTGCCGTCTTCCCGGTGAGACCGGACATGTTCATCACTCCTCTTCGCTGTCCCTGCGCGTACGACAGCGATCGCTGTCGTACGTCATGACAGTGCCTGCTGTCGTATGCTTTGTCAAGGCGATGCGAACCCGAGGGAGAGAGCATGCGTACCTGGGCCGCGGACGACCCGAAGGCGGGTCTCATGGAGCGCAAACGCGAAGTGATCCTCAAGGCCGCGCTGGAGGCCTTCCTCGAGGACGGCTACGCGGGCAGCTCGGTGAACCGGATCGCCGAGAGCGCCGGAGTGTCCATCAAGACGCTGTACCGGCACTTCGACAACAAGGACGACCTGTTCGTCGCGGTGATCCAGACCGCCTGCGTGGCCAATCCGGGAGCCGAGGAGCCGCCCTGGCTGGACCTGCCTCCCCTGGAGGGCCTCACCCAGGCGGGCGGTCATCACCTGCCGTTCGTCCTCTCCGCGGAGCAGCTCGCGCTCTACCGCGTCGTGACCCGGGAGGCCCCGCGCTTTCCCGAGCTCGGGAAGCGCTACCGGAGCGATGTCATCGGCAACCAGCTCGCCCAGCTCACCCGCTACTTCGACCGCTGGCCGGACAGCCTGCGTACCAAGATCCGGGACCCCCTGCGGGGCGCGCGGACCTTCGCCGCGCTGCTGCAGGCCGACCTCGTCGAGACAGCCCTCCTCGGCGGCCCGACCCCCGGTCCGGACGAGCTGTGGACCCGCGCGCACGACGCGGCGGCCGGCCTGCTGGCCCTGATCGAGGCCGACCTCATCTGAGCCCGGCGGCGGATCTCCTTCCAGTGGCCACGGCCTGTGGCATGGGGCCCGGCTTTCGCGTGACCGGGTCGGCGCCGGGACGCGCCGGTGTCAGCCGGGCAGCCACTGCGCCGTGGGCCACGACTCCCGGCGCCACGCGCTGTCCCAGAACATCCACTCGTACTCCGTGGCCTGGACGAACGCCTCGGCCATGGCCGTGCGGGTCGCGCCGTCCGCCGTGGCCGCCAGCCGGTCGGTGATCTCCCTGGCCTGCTCGACCGACTTGGCGAAGTCCGGATCGGCATAGGTGGAGATCCACGCCCGGTAAGGGTGGTCGGCCATGTCGCGGGTCTGCTTCAGAAGCGCCGCGCCGACGTCCTGGTAGACCCAGAAACACGGCAGGACGGCGGCCACGAGCACCGGGTACGGCGCGGAGAGCGCGGTGGCCTGCAGGAAGGAGGAGTAGCCCAGGCAGGTGGGCGAGGTCCGGATCTCCGAGAGATCGGCGGCGGTCAGACCGTACTCCTCGATGTAGCCCTCGTGCAGGGTCCGCTCCGCGTCCAGCGCGGCGTGCGCGCTGCGCGACCAGAACGCGGCCTCCTGGGAGTCGTCGGCCCGCACCGAGGCGGTGGCGAGCGCCTTGGAGAACGCCCCGAGATACCTGGCGTCCTGCACGATGTAGAAGGCGAACCGCCGCCGGTCGAGGGTGCCCTCGCCGAGCGCGGTGTTGAAGGGGTGCCGATGGATGGCTCGTAGCAGTGCGGCCGAACGTGCCCAGACCTCGTCGCAGAACATGACGTCCCTTCGCTAGTTCGAACTAGATCAGGTTCGACGGGTGTGCTCTCAGCCCCAGATCTTCCGGGGCACCCCGCGTCATGATCGAGAGTAACAGCCCGCTCGCCCGCCTGACAGGCCAGGTGATCTTCATCGGAGGGCCGGTTCGCACCTGGCGCCGTGTTCGTTCGCATCGCCCGAAAGTGAAACGGCCGGGTCAGCGGTGCCCGCCGTACAAAGAGACCCGCTCGTCCTTGTCGTGGTCCACCTTCTCCGCCAGGAAGAGGTCGCGCCGCCATGGCTCGTGAGCGATGTTGACGGTCCATTGCTCGTAGTACCACTGGGTGCTGTATCCGCTGAAGCGGAAGTTGGCCCGGTAACGCGCGCGCTCTCCTGGGTGGAGCAGGAACACCCGGCTGGGATGGCGGTTGGTCGGGTACGCGGCCCATACCGGGGTTCGCTCCACTTCGACCGCCGCTTCGGACAGCCGGAACCGCAGCCCGTCGAGCCGCGCCGGGAATGAATGACCGTTGACCACGCCGGTGGGTGCGTACCTGTTTTGTTCGTCGGCGAGGAGATCATGGACGATCAGCGGCGCGTCGGGCATCGGCGGCAGCTCGAACGCCGATGGGATCTCGCGTCGACGCGTGGCCTCCTCGGCGCCACGCGCCTGCTTGGTCCACCGGATCACGATCCGCTGCACGATCACCACGTCGTCCTCCATCGTGTCTGTCCGGCAAGCATGGATGATCTTTCCTGGCCACCAGCGGCGACACGCGCTTGGCCATTGACACGGAGGTCGACGGTTTTCGGTTGGGTTATGACTGTCGGCTTCACAGCCCAACCTGACATCGTGGGGGACGCAGATGTGTCGTCCGCGTCTGCGAGCAGGTCACGCACGTTCACCGACAGCTCTTCGATACCCACGCTGCCGAGGTAGGACGAGCCCTTGGGCAGGGCGTCCCACTCCTCCGGCAGCCTGCGGGACTGGGCCGGGATCCAGCAAGGGGCACAGCCTCACCGTGGCGACCGGTTCTGTCTACGCGGAGTCCACAGCGTCGTTCGAGCCAGCCTCGGCCGCTCGGCTCCCACCATGTGCGGGGAGCCGGTCAGGGTGCCACGGCATCCACTTCCGCTCAATCTCCGCCTCCAGATCGACCCCGTGATGTCGCGCCATGAGCAGGACCTGGGACAGGACATCCGCGAGCTCAGATCGAAAGTTCGACTCCAGCTCCTCCGGAGAGCAGCCCTTGTCCCTGGCCTGTCCGGAGCGCATGAGGAACGCCTGCGTCAGCTCACCGACTTCTTCCTGAAGCTTCAGCAGGAACCAGGTGTCATCCCGGATGATCCCGTGCTTGAGAGCGTAGGTGCTCGATACGGCTTCGACCTCGTCGGTGAGCTGCCTCAAGTCCATGCCGGGAGTGTAGGAGACGGGTCCGACAACGAGGTCCGGAGCAGATACCTGCAGCCGCATGAGGGGCTCGGGCCCTGGACAAGCGAAAGACCAGGTCAGCGCGTGGATGACCTGGTCTTGATCGCGCACCCTGCAGGATTCGAACCTGCGACC
Source organism: Streptosporangium sp. NPDC002721 (assembly GCF_042888905.1). Classification (NCBI taxonomy): domain Bacteria; kingdom Bacillati; phylum Actinomycetota; class Actinomycetes; order Streptosporangiales; family Streptosporangiaceae; genus Streptosporangium; species Streptosporangium sp. NPDC002721. The sequence goes on along the minus strand of NZ_JBIAQI010000011.1, from coordinate 114,295 downwards.
GTCGGATTAGAAGTCCGGTGCTCTGTCCAGCTGAGCTAAGGGTGCTCCCGCTCAATTGTGCATGATCCAGGGAGTGCCCACGTATCGGTTTTGGGTCGGTGTCGTAAGGATCACTCTGTGGATCTCCCGCTTCCCGGGGGGAGCGATCGCTCACCCGCTCCGGCTCGGGTGGGTGAGGGCCGTTCGGAAGAGGGGAACCGGGGCGGAGGGCGAGGTTTCTGGGCCGCTGACCTGGTCGGTCTTCCGTCGGGCGCGGCGGGGGTGGGCGGGGTGTTCGGAAGCGCGGGGGCTGGGAGTCCGGGCGGGGGCGGGCGGGGTGTTAGGAAGCGCGGGGGCCGGAGGTCTGGGAGGGGGAGGGTGGGGGCGGGAGGGTTTTTAGGGGGCCTGTCCGGCGGGGGCGGTGTGCCCGAATCGTTCTCCTGGGGAGGCGGGGCGGTCTAGGCTCGTATGCCATGTTCGTCACCACGATCCAAGAGGAGATTCCCCTTCTGGGCGGTGATGTTACCGACGGGGTGGTGCGGGTCGGGGACACCGTCCGGCGGCCCAGCAGGGCTTCCACGGAGTCGGTGCACGCGCTTCTGCTCCACCTGGAGCGTTCCGGGTTCGAGGGTGCTCCCCGGGCGCTGGGGGTGGACGAGCGGGGCAGGGAGGTCCTGAGCTACGTCGAGGGGGAGTCCGCGGCCAGGCCGCTGCCTCCGTACGCGCTCACCGGGGAGACGCTGGGCGCGCTGGCGCGGCTGTTGCGGGGGTTCCACGACGCGGCGGAGGGGTTCGTCCCGCCTCGGGGGGCCGTCTGGGAGGCCGGGTCCAACGACGACGCGGTCCCCGAGCTGGTCGGGCACTGTGACGTCAACCTCGACAATGTGATCTTCCGCGACGGGCGTCCCGCCGCGCTGATCGACTTCGACATGGCCCGGCCGACGACCCGGCTGTTCGACGTGGTGACCACGCTGCGCCACTGGGCGCCGATCGCCGACCCCATCGATCTGGAACCGCTCCAGCGCCGCCTCGACGTCGGTCCCCGGCTCCGGCTGTTCTGCGACGCGTACGGGCTGGTGCCCCGGGACCGCCGCCGGCTGCTGGATCTCGCCCGGCTCCGCTTCGACCGCTCCTATCACGCGATGCGGGCCAAGGCCGAGGCGCAGGGCAACGGCGGCGGGTGGGCCCGGATGTGGGCCGGTGGGGCGGGGGAGCGCATCCGGCGGGCCCGGGTGTGGCTGGAGACCCACCAGGATGAGCTCCATGAGCATCTCGTCTAGGCGGCGGAAGACCAGGGGCAGGGGAGTGGCCGAGGGGGTGGGGATGCTCGCCGGGGTCGCGATCGACGCCGTGCTCGCCGACCCCCGGCGCGGGCATCCGGTCGCGCTGTTCGGCACCGCCGCCGCCGGGGTGGAGCGGCGGGTGTACGGGGACGGCCGGGCCCGGGGCGTCCTGCACGTGGTCCTGTGCGTCGTACCGGTGGCGCTGCTCGGCCACCTCGCGACCCGGTCGCGCAACCCGGTGGTACGGGCGGCGCTGAGCGCGGCGGCGACGTGGGCGGTGATCGGCGGTACGACGCTGGGCCGCGAGGGCGTGGCCATGGCCGGGTTCCTGGAGGACGGGGATCTCGCGGGGGCGCGGGGGCGGCTGTCGCACCTGTGCGGGCGCGACCCGTCCGGGCTGGCGGAGTCCGGGCTCGCCAGGGCCACCGTCGAGTCGATCGCGGAGAACACCTCCGACGCGGTGGTGGCGCCGCTGTTCTGGGGGGCGGTGGCCGGGGTGCCCGGCCTGCTCGCGTACCGGGCCGTCAACACGCTGGACGCGATGGTCGGCCACCGGAACGCCCGCTACGAGCGCTTCGGGTGGGCCGCGGCCCGCCTCGACGACGTCGCCAACTTCGTGCCCGCCCGGATCACCGGGCTGCTCGCCGCGCTCGGCGCCCCCCTGGTGGGGGGTTCGGCGCGGCGGGCGGCGGCGGTGCTGCGCAGGGACGGCCACCGCCACCCCAGTCCCAACGCGGGCCGCTGCGAGGCCGCCTTCGCGGGCGCGCTGGACCTCACGCTGGGCGGGGTCAACGTGTACGGCACCCGCGTGGAGCACCGGCCGGAGATGGGCGACGGGCCCGCGCCCTCGGTCGCGGACATCCGCAGGTCGGTACGGCTGGCGCGGGCGGTGGGCCTCGGGGCCGCGGCCCTCGCGGTCCTGGCCGTCCTGCGACGCCGGTAGGCCGGGGAAAGCCGTAGGCCGGGGGGACCGGCACGGGGCCTCGCCGGGAGGCCGGGTGGGCGGGGTGGACGCCGGGGCGGCATGCTGGTCGGCATGATGATTGATTCCCCCCGAGAGATGCCTGCGTTCGGTGTGGCGTTCGTCGCTCCTGCGGCCGGGGTGAAGGCGTGAAGGGGGCGCTGCTGGTCGCGGGGACGACCTCCGACGCGGGCAAGAGCGTCGTCACCGCCGGGATCTGCCGCTGGCTCGCCCGGCAGGGGGTGAGGGTCGCGCCCTACAAGGCGCAGAACATGTCGCTCAACTCCTTCGTCACCGCCGACGGCGCTGAGATCGGCCGGGCCCAGGCGATGCAGGCCGCCGCGTGCGGGCTGGAGCCCAGCGCGGACATGAACCCGATCCTGCTCAAGCCGGGCGGTGACCGGCGCAGCCAGGTCGTGGTGATGGGCAGGCCGATGGCCGAGGTCGACGCGATGGAGTACTGGGACGTCAAGGAGCGGCTCCGCCAGGTCGCCGTGGACGCGCTGGAGAGGCTGCGGGGCGCGTACGACGTGGTGGTCTGCGAGGGGGCGGGCAGCCCGGCGGAGATCAACCTGCGCAGGGGGGACATCGCGAACATGGGCCTGGCCCGTGCCGCGAACCTGCCGGTCGTCGTGGTGGGCGACATCGACAGGGGCGGGGTGTTCGCCGCGCTGTACGGGACGGTGGCGCTGCTAGAGCCCGCCGACCAGGCGCTGGTCGCCGGGTTCGTGATCAACAAGTTCCGGGGGGCGCCGGAGATCCTCGAACCGGGGCTGGACATGATCAGGGAGCTGACCGGCCGCGAGGTGTACGGGGTGCTGCCCTGGCTGGACGGCCTCTGGCTGGACGTCGAGGACTCCCTCGCCCTGGACAACCGGCCCGCGATCGGAGCGCGCGCCCCGCACGGCAGGCAGACCCTGCGGGTGGCCGTGGTGCGGCTGCCGCGGATCTCCAACTTCACCGACGTGGACGCGCTCGCCTCGGAGCCCGGGGTGACGGTCCGCTTCGTGACCTCCCCCGGCGAGCTGGACGACGCCGACCTGGTGGTGCTGCCCGGCTCCCGGGCCACGGTCTCCGACCTGGCGTGGCTCCGATCCACCGGGCTGGCCGCGGCCCTGCCGGGACGGGCGGTGCTGGGCATCTGCGGCGGCTACCAGATGCTCGCCAGGACCATCCGCGACGACGTCGAATCGGGCGCGGGCCTGGTCGAGGGGCTGGGGCTGCTGCCCGCGTCGGTGGAGTTCGCCACGGACAAGACGCTGGGCCGCCCGTCCGGCACCGCGTACGGCCACCCGGTCGCCGCGTACGAGATCCACCACGGCGTGGTCACGGCCGACGGCGGCGAGCCCTTCCTGGACGGCTGCCGCCAGGGTTCGGTGTGGGGCACCACCTGGCACGGCGCCCTGGAGAACGACGGTTTCCGCCGGGCCTTCCTCGCCGAGGTGGCCGCCGTCTCCGGCCGTGACTTCACCCCGGCGCCGGACGTGTCGTTCGCCGCGCTGCGGGAGGAGAGGCTGGACGCACTCGGCGACCTGATCGAGCGGAACGTCGACACCGGCGCGCTGCTCCGGCTGCTGGAGGGCGGGGCTCCGCGGGGGCTGCCGGTGCTGCCGCCCGGCGGGTCCTCGCGCGCGGCTCCGGACTTCTCCTCCGGTGTTCCCGCCGCCGGGTGAGGCCGCCGCCCGGCGGGGTCTCGCGCGCGGCTCCGGACTTCTCCTCCGGTGTTCCCGTCGCCGGGTGGGGGCTCGTGCGCGGCTCCGGGCCTCTCCTCCGGTGTTCCCGCCACCCGGTGGGTCCTCATACGCGGCCCCGGACTTCTCGTCGGCTGTTTCCCCCGCCGGGTAAAATCGACATTCCCCGCCGGATCCGATGGGGAGGTATGGGAGGCCGACGATGTCCCGCATCCTGGTGTTGATCTTCGTCATCGCGGTGATCGCGGTGGTGGTTCTCGGCGTGACCATGCTGGTCCGCGCATCCAGGGCCAGGGAGCGCGCGGCCGTCGCCGACAACCCCCGCGAGATCCTCAAGCGCCGCTACGCGGCCGGTGAGATCGACGAGGACGAATACCTCCGCCGCATGTCGGGCCTCTCCCAGGACTGGTAGTGACGCCTTCGTCCCAGGACTGGTAGCGACGCCTTCGCGCCCGCCGGGGCGCGGCGGGACCCGAACACGACTCCGCCGGCGGCGGTCACACCGTGGGGGCGGGGGCCGGCTGGTTCTCGGCGATCCAGGTGTCGATCTCCTCCCACTGGTCGAAGAGCCAGCGGATCTGCTCCTCGCGGTCGCGCGGCACGTCGGCGGCCTGTACCCGCCACCACTTGGCCCTGATCTGGGCGCTGAGCGGGAGTCGGGTCCAGATGTCCCCGAAGGTGACCAGGTCGTCGAGGCCGGTGTGCGCGACGAAGACCACGTCGGCCTCGGGGCAGGCCTCGATTGCGGCGATGGCCCCGTTGGGGCGGGGGGCCATCAGGTGCTCCAGCCTGCGGGCCCGCGCGGCCTCCTCCGGCAGGCCCTTCTGCTCCAGCCGCAGGATGGCCCGCCAGCGGCGCTTCGGGGTGAAGTTGCCGCCCTCCGGGAAGATCACCAGGGCGTCGTCGGCGTCCATGTCGGAGGACAGGCGGCGGATCTCGTTGAGGATGCCGCTCTCGGCGACCTTGCGGGGGACGAAGGCGTTGGGGAGGCGGTTGATCACCACGTCCAGCGAGGGGTCGAACTGCAGGGCCGCCTTCATCACGATCCTCGGGCGCCTGCCGTACCGCGCGAGAAGGTGGTAGATGAGCAGGAACGAGTCACCGGGGCCCGCGTGGCGGGACAGGACGATGACGGGACGGGTGAGGCGCCGGGAGACCTCGTCGGAAGTCGGCGGCGGCTCGTCGATCACGACGCTCAGGCGGAAGATCCGCACCGCGGCCTCGTAGATCTTGGACAGGAGCCACTGGATCAGCTCGTAGTGCCGTTCCTGGTACTCGTCGCGGCTGAGCCGGCCGCCCAGGCCGTTCGTCACCCACAGCCACAGGCAGGCGCACAGCGCCATCGACTCCAGCGTCAGCCACGCCAGCGCGAACCAGACCAGCCGGGTGCCGCGCCGCTGCGGGGGCGGCAGCCGCAGCGAGGCGGCGGTCACCACCAGCAGCCAGATCGGGAGCGTGAGCACCGCGCCGACGGTGAGCACGATGACGAGCGGGGCCAGTACCAGACGGCGGATGATGCGAGGAGGCAGCACGAGCGGCTCCTGCCTGTGTGGATGTGCGGTTGTGGTGCGCGTACGGGGGGCCGGTGTGACTCAGGTGGGCGGTGTGCCGGACATATCCCCTATATGGGGCTACCCCGATGTGGGCGTACGACGCGGTGGGGGTCACATCGGTGCGGGCGGGGGCGGCTCGGGGGACGGTCGCCGGGCCAGGTAGTCGGAAGAGGCCCGGTACGCGCGGTCAATGTATTCAGATATATGCGATAAATCCCGGTAGCGCAGCTGGGAAAGATCAATTCCCGGACGGGACTCGCCCCCGGCCGGCATGACGTGCACCTCGATGTCGTCCGGCAGGGTGGCCATCTCCTCGGTGAAGCGGTGCCGCCTGGCGATCTCGAAGGCGGTCATGCCGACCTCCCACGGGCGCCGGGGCACCACCAGGGGACGCTCGATCCTGCCCACGTGCAGCACGTAGACCCGCCGGGCGCCGAGCGCGACGGCCCGGCCGACCGGGATGCTGTGCACCAGCCCGCCGTCGAGGTAGTGGTCGTCGCCGACGCGCACCGGTGGCAGCAGCCCGGGTACGGCGCACGAGGCGAGGACCGCGTCGACCAGGGGGCCCTCGGTGAACCAGTGCGCCGCGGCGCGCTCGACGGAGGCGGCCACGCACTGGAACGGCACGGAGAGGTCCTCGATGCGCGACACCGGCAGCGTTTTGGCCAGCAGGTCGCGCAGCGGCTCGGAGGAGTGCAGGTGGGTGCCGCTCTTGGCGAGAGTGGACAGCCGGGTCACCCAGGAGCCCGCGAACGCCGTGCGGACGATGTCCGAGGCCCACAGCGTGGTCAGGCGCGCGACCGCGTCACCGGGGGCGGCGGCGAGCACGACGCCGTTCAGCGCGCCCACGGAGGTGCCGATGATCACGTCGGGCTTGATCCCCGCCTCGTCGAGCGCCCGCAGCATGCCCACCTCGTGGGCGCCGAGAACGCCCCCGCCGCCGAGTACGAAGGCAGTGTCCAGGCTCATGGGCTCACCCTAGCCCCGCCGCCGGACACGGTGCCGGGCGCGGACGGCCGGACACGGCACGGCACGGCCGGGCGCGGTACGGCCGGGCGGTTCCGGATCCGCGCAACGAAGGGGCGGCCAGCTGTCCGGGTCCGGCAATGCCACCGGCGGCGGCGAGAGGGCACGATCTGATGCATGACAGCGGTAGTGGAGACCGAGGGGCTCACCAAGTTCTACGGCGGGCGCCGGGGACTTGAGGATCTCGACCTGGAGATCCGGCCCGGGGAGGTGTTCGGGTATCTCGGCCCGAACGGCGCGGGGAAGACGACGACGATCAGGCTGCTCCTGGACGTCATCCGTCCCACCAGGGGACGGATGACGGTCCTCGGCAGGGACCCCCGGGAGGCGGGGGTGCGGAGCCGGATCGGGTACCTGCCCGGGGAGCTGGCCCTGGAGGGCAGGGAGAAGGCAGGGGAGTTCCTCGCCTTCCTCGGCGCGGTGCGCGGCGACGTGCCCAGGGGGCGGATCGAGGGGCTGGCCGAGCGGCTGGAGGCCGACCTGTCGGTGCCCATGGGCAAGCTCTCCAAGGGAAACAAGCAGAAGGTCGGGCTCATCCAGGCCTTCATGCACGAGCCGGAGTTCCTCATCCTCGACGAGCCGACCAGCGGCCTGGACCCGCTGGTGCAGCAGGAGTTCCTGGCGATGGTCCGCGAGGTCCGCGCCTCGGGCCGTACCGTGCTGATGTCCTCCCACGTGCTGGCCGAGGTCGAGGACGTCTCCGACCGGGTCGGCATCGTGCGCGGCGGCAGGCTGGTCGCGGTGGAGGACATCGCCGCGCTCAGGGAGAAGGCGGTGCGCCGGGTGGAGTTCCACTTCGACGCCCCGGTGCCGCGCGAGGCGTTCGAGGACCTGCCCGGCGTACGGGACCTGCGGGTGGAGGGGGCCGGGCTGCGCTGCACCATCGACGGTCGCCCGGACGCGCTGGTCAAGGCGGCGGCGAGGTTCACCGTGGTGCACATGGTCAGCGCCGAGCCCGACCTGGAAGAGATCTTCCTGACCTACTACAGCCATGGCGAGGAGGAGGCGCGCGATGCCCACGCTGGTGTCGAAAAGTCTGCGTGACTACCGGCGGGCGCTGCTCGGCTGGACCGTCGGGATCAGCGCGTTCTTCACGCTGTACCTGGCTTATTACCCGACCATCCGGAGCAATCCCGACCTCTACGGGGACGTGGCGCTGACCAAGTTCCCCGGGGCCATGCGCGACCTCATGGGCGGCCTGGAGAACGGCTTCACCAGCGGCTCCGGGTTCCTGCAGACGCTGGTCTACCAGCTGTTCGGGCCGCTGCTGTTCATCATGTGCGCGGCGGTGGTCGGCAACCGGGCGATCGCCCAGCCCGAGGAGTCCGGCACGCTGGAGCTGGTCCTGACCCTGCCGATCGACCGCAGGCGGCTGGTCCTGGAGCGCTTCGCCGCCCTGGCCCTCGCGCTGCTCGGCGTGGCGGCGGTCACCTTCCTCGTCCTGCTGGGCCTGGTGACGGCCGTCGACCTGGGCGTCCCCGCGGACAGGATCCTCGCCGGTCACCTCGGCATCTTCCTGCTCGCCCTCTTCTTCGGCACGCTCTCCCTGACGGTCGGCGCCGCGACGGGGCGGCGAGGAGTCGCCCTGGCGGTGGTCGGGGTGGTCGCCGTGGCCGGGTACGTGGTCGAGACCATGGGCAAGGACGTGGACGGGCTGTCCTGGCTGCGCTGGATCTCGCCGTTCCACTACTACCTCGACGGGCGGCCACTCCAGCTGGGGTTCCCGGCGTGGGACTATCTCGTGCTGGCCGGGGCGACCGCCGCGCTGCTCCTGATCGCGATGCCGGCCTTTGACAGGCGTGACGTGGGAGTCTGATGGACGAGCTGCTCGGCGGCCATCTCCGGATGTTGCGGGAGGCGGCCGCCACCGGCAGGCTGCCCGGCCGGGCCGAGCTCGACGACTGCCGCGCCGCCGGCGCGCTGGCCGCCGAGCGGGGCGCCTCCGTGCGGGCCCTGGTCGAGGCCGCCCTGGCCATGGCCGAGTCGGTGCGCCCCACTCCCCTCCCGGCCCTGCGGCGTACGGTCTCGGCCCTGATGGAGGGGTACGAGAACGCCCAGCGGTCGGCGCTGCGCCAGGAGGAGGCGGCGCGCAGGGAGTTCGTCGACGACCTGCTCCAGGGGCGGGCCGACAGGCTCGCCGAGCGGGCCGAGCACTTCGGGCTCCGCCTGGCCGAGACGTACGTGGTCGCCGTCGCGCGCCCCGCCGGGGCCGCCACGGTCGTGGCTCCGGGGAACGGCGGGTCCGAGGGAAGTGGTTTCGAGGGGGACGGCGGGCTCGCGGGGGAGGCCGAGGGGACGGCCCGGCGGATCGAGGACGCGCTGGTCGCCCGGTTCGGCTCGCACAACGTGCTGGTCGCGGTCCGCGACGGGATGCTCGTGTGCGTCGCGCCGGGCAGCCTCACCGTCGCGAACGGCGAGTTCACCCACCACGTGCGCCAGGCGTTCGCGCCCGGCTGGCGGGTCGGGCTCGGCCGGGCGCACCGGGGCCCCGGCGGGGTGGTCACCTCCTACCGGGAGGGCGCCAACGCCATCGAGCTCGGTGACCGGCTGGGACTGCGGGCCCCCGTGCTCAAGGCCGCGGACCTGCTGGTGTTCCCGGTGCTGCTGCGCGACCGCGCGGCCATCGAGGACCTGGTGACGAGCGTGCTCAGCCCGCTGCTGGAGGCGCGCGGCGGTCCCGAGCCGCTGCTCGCCACGCTGGAGGCCATCTTCGCCTCCCAGGGCAACCAGACCGCCGCCGCGCGCAGGCTCGGCGTCAGCACCCGGGCGGTGACCTACCGGCTGGAGCGGATCCGCCGCCTCACCGGGTTCTCGCCGGACGACTCCACCCAGCGTTTCACCCTGGAGACGGCGGTCCTGGGCGCCCGCCTCCTGGACTGGCCCGCCCACCCGCTGCGCTGACCGGCCTGACCTCGCCCCGAGGGGCGTCGTCACGGGATCAGAAGCACCTTGCCGGTCGTACGGCGGGCTTCGAGGTCCTCGTGCGCGCGGGCGGCCTCGGCGAGCGGGTAGCGCTCGGAGATGTGCACCCGCAGCCGCCCCGAGGCCACCCAGCCGTAGAGGTCGGAGGCGCGCCAGGTGAGCTCCTCCCGGGTGGCGATGTAGGAGCCCAGCGTCGGGCGGGTCAGGAAGAGGGAGCCGTTCCTGGCGAGGAGCTGCGGGTCGAGCGGCGGGACCGGGCCGCTGGCCTGGCCGTACAGCGCCAGCATGCCGCGCGGCCGTAGCGAGGCGACGCTCTCGTCGAAGGTGGCCGCGCCCACGCCGTCGTAGACGACGTGCACGCCGGAGCCGGTCAGGTCGCGGACCGCGTCGGCGAAGCCCTTGTAGCGGAACACCTCGTCGGCGCCCGCCTGGCGGGCCAGGACCTCCTTCTCCTCGGTGGAGACCGTGCCGATCACCCGGGCGCCGCGCAGCTTGGCGATCTGGGTGAGCAGCAGGCCCATGCCCCCGGCGGCGGCGTGCACCAGGACGTCGTCCCCCTCCTTCACCTCGTACGTGGAGTGGGTCAGGTAGTGCGCGGTGAGCCCCTGGAGGGTGACGGCCGCCGCGACCTCGGCGGTGACCCCCTCGGGTACGGCGAGTAGTTTGGAGGCGGGCACCGCGACCCGGGAGGCGTAGCTGCCCGGCACGCTCGACCAGGCCACGGTGTCGCCGACGGCGACGTCACGGACGTCCTCGCCGACCGCGGCGACGGTGCCCGCGCCCTCCTCTCCGGGGACGAAGGGCAGGGAGAGCTGGTATCGGCCGATCCGGTGGTAGACGTCGATGAAGTTCACCCCGGAGGCGGCGACGTCGACGAGGACCTCGCCGGGGTTCACCGTGGGGTCCGGGTGATCGTCGGTGTGGACGAGCACCTCGGGCCCGCCGTTGGCGGAGACGACTATGGCGCGCATCGTGCTGGACTCCTTCGGTCGGTCAGGTGCCCTGATCGTGCCCGGCGCCGGGTGGATCACCCGTCGTCGCGGCCGTCCGGTCAGGGCTGCGTGGGGGTGGCGGGGCCGTGCAGGGTGAAGTTGTCGAACGCGGTCCGCAGGACGGCGTTGCTGTTCTCGCCCACCCGGGCGATCACGCCGACCAGCCCGTTGGGCAGCGGGTTGGTGTCGAGGAACGACTGGGCCTGCTCGTCGTTGACCCACATGGTGAGCTGCACGCCCCCCTCGACGCCGGTGCACTCCGCCGCGAGCCGGATGACCTCGCCCTTGGGCAGGTCGACCTTGACGGGCTTGGTGAGCTCGCCCCCGGCGCTCTTGACGGTCTTGCGGATGCGGGCGTTGCCCGCGGTGTCGAGCAGGAACTCGTACCGGGTCGCCCTGTTGTCGTTCTCGCCCCGGCAGAACAGCCCATACTCGCCCATCCCGATGGTGCCGGAGCGGATCCTGATGTCGGAGCCGAGCAGGATCCGGCTCGGCGTGATCGGCGTGGGGCTGGCCGAGGGGTCGGGGGTGGCCGGGGGAGCGGACACGAAGGGGATCGGGGCCTGCTCCCGCCTGACGGGGGAGTATCCGCTGACGTCGACGGCGTAGTAGCCCTCGGGGGCGTAGCCGTACGTGCCGGTCATCGGGTTGTAGGTGCCGCCGCTCCAGCCGGTGCCGCTCTGGGTGAAGTCGTCCTGGTAGAGCAGGGCGAGGTTCTCCGGCGGGCCGCCGGGGGCGAGCGCGAGGCGCAGCCCGAGCCCTCCGGCCACCACCATCAGGGCCGCCACCGCCGCCCCGGCGACCAGTTTCCGCCGCCTGGTCACCCCGCCCCGCCAGAAGAACCCGGTGTCGTCCCGCAACCGCTCGGGGAGGGTGTGGCCGGGGCCGTCGGGTGAGGAGCCGGGCCCCGGATGCGCGGTGCCGGAGACGGTGTGGCCGCCTCGCGCGGACGGCGCGGTGCGCGCCCAGTCGGGATCGCCGGGCCGGCCCGTGTCGCCCCAGCCGGGGCCGGGGTTCTGTCCCGTGTCACCCCAGCCGGAATTGGGGTGCTGTGCCGAGTGTCCTTGGCCGGGGCCGGGGTTTTGTCCCGCGGGTCCGCGGCCAGGGTCGGGGGAGGGGGGCCCGGTAAGTCCGGCCGGTCCGGCCGGTCCGGCCGGTCCGTTCCAGGGGGCGCCGCCGGGCGGTCCCTGGGGTCCCTGCCAGGAGGCCTGGACCGAGTGGGCGGCCTGCTCGGGCGCGGCGGAGCGGCCCACCAGGTGGTCGAGGAGCTGCTGCGAGGTGGGCCGGTTCCGCGGGTCCTTGTTCAGCGCGTAGGTGACCAGCTCGCGCAGCGCGGGCTCCATGCCCTCCAGGGAGGGCTCGGTGTTGAGCACCTGGTACAGCACCGCGGGCAGCGCCTCGCCGCCGAACGGCGCCCGCCCGCTCGCGGCGAAGGCCATCAGGCAGCCCCACGAGAACACGTCGCAGGCGGCCGAGACCGGCTCGCCGCGCAGCACCTCGGGGGCCATGTAGCGGGGGGTGCCGAGGATCTCGCCGGTCCCGGTCATCCCGCTGAGGGTGTCCAGCGCGCGGGCGATACCGAAGTCGATCACGCGCGGGCCGACCGGGGAGAGCAGCACGTTGGAAGGCTTGAGGTCGCGGTGCACCACCCCGGCGCCGTGGATGGCGGTGAGCGCGGTGGCCACCCCGACGGCCAGCGCGTCGAGGCTGGAGCCGCGGAGCGGGCCGCCGGAGTCGACGGCCTCCTCCAGGTTGGGGCCGGTGACGTACTCGGTGACGACGTAGAGCTGGTCGCCGTCGAGCGCCGCCTCGACGACCGCGGCCGTGCAGAACCTGCGGACCCGCTGCGCCGCGTCGGCCTCCCGGCGGAAGCGCATCCGGAACCGCTCGTGCTGGCTGTACTCCGGATTGATGACCTTGATGGCGACCTGCTGCCCGTCAGGGGACTCGCCAAGATAGACCGTGCCCATCCCGCCCCGGCCCAGCCTGCTGAGCACGCGGTATCGGCCTATCTGCAGGGGTTCGTCGGGACTGAGGTTGTTCACCTTTGTACCTAACCGCATACGCCGTCACATGAGTGGCTCAGCCTATCGATCTCTTGCCGCTCGCCAGCAGACGCAACAGCGGTAGGTCCACTTTTTCCAGGCTGTCCACGGTCAGTACGTCGTCCGCCACCGGCTCGCCGGAGACCGACACCACCCGGCACCCCGCCGCGCGGGCCGCCGCGAGCCCGGTGGGACTGTCCTCCACGGCCACGCAGCCGGCGGGGTCGAGGCCCAGCAGGGAGGCCGCCCGCAGGTACGGGTCCGGCAGCGGCTTGCCGCGCGCGGTGTCCTCGGCGGCCACCACCAGGGCGAACCGCTCCGCCCCGACGCCGCGCAGCACCATGTCCACGATGAGCCGCGGTGAGGCGCTGACCAGCGCCGTGGGTACGCCCTCCGCCCGCAGGTCGTCCAGCAGCCGGATCGCGCCGGGCAGCGGCGTCACCCCGCCGGAGACCCGCTCGGCGAAGGCCTCGGTGAGCCGCGCCCCGACGCGTTCCACCTCGGCCCGCTCCACCTCGGCCTGACCCGCGTCGACCTGCTTCGCGTCGACCTGCTTCGCGTCGACCTGACCCGCGTCGGTACGTTCCGCGCCGGCCCGACCCGCGCCGGACGGTACGGGTGCGCGGCGCGCGAGGTAGCCGGCCGCGTCCTCGACCAGGCGGCCGAGGACGTGACCGGCGTCGGCCTCCGTCAGCTCCAGGTCAAGCTCGGCGGCGACCTCCACGCACGCCTGCCACCACATCCCCTCGGTGTCCACGAGCGTGCCGTCCATGTCGAACAGGACGGCTCCGAGCTCACCCGACACCCGCGACGTCCTCCGGCTCGGCCGCCTTCGAGGACCCTGGGGACCCCGGAGACTTCGCGGGCTCCTCGGAGGGGAGAGCGGGAGCGGGGGCGGTGCGCGCCGCGACGAGCACGGGCCGCTGCACGAGGGCGACGTCCACCCGCGTGCCCGGCGCCAGGCGTACCGCGTCGTGGCCCGGCACGTCGCTCAGGACCTCCAGCTCGCCCACCTGGACCCGCAGCCGCGCGGTGGAGCCGCGGAAGGAGGAGGCCACGATCGTGGCCTTCCCGTCGGGGGAGGGGGTGACCAGCACGGCCTCGGGGCGTACCAGCACGTCGACGTCAGGCGAGGACGGCAGGGGGCCGTCCACCGGCATGAGCTCGCCCATGACGGTGACCTCCTGGCCGGACAGGCGGCCCGGGACGTGGTTCATCGCGCCGACGAACTCCGCCACGAACGGGGTCGCGGGCCGGTCGTAGACCTCGGCCGGAGGGCCGCACTGCTCCAGCCGCCCGGCGCGCAGCACCGCGACCTTGTCGGCGACCGACAGGGCCTCCTCCTGGTCGTGGGTGACGAAGATGGTGGTGATGCCCAGTTCGAGCTGGAGCCGCCGGATCTCCTCGCGCAGCGAGACTCGGACCTTGGCGTCCAGCGCGGACAGCGGCTCGTCGAGCAGCAGCACGCGCGGCTCCAGCGCCAGCGCCCTGGCCAGGGCGACGCGCTGCTGCTGGCCGCCGGACAGCTCGTGCGGGTAGCGCTGGGCGTGCGACGGCAGGCCGACCAGCTCCAGCAGCTCGTCGGCCCGCGCGTGCCGCTTGGCGGTCGGCACCTTGCGCACCCGCAGCCCGAAGGCCACGTTGTCCCTCGCGTTGAGGTTGGGGAACAGGCTGTAGGACTGGAAGACCATGCCCGCGTCACGCCGGTTGGCGGGGACCCGGGTGATGTCCTTGCCGTCCACGAGCACCGCTCCGGCGTCGGGGTGCTCGAAACCGGCGACGCAGCGCAGCGCCGTGGTCTTCCCGCAGCCGGAAGGACCGAGCAGGGCCATCAGCTCGCCCTGCTCGACGGTGAGGTCCAGGCCGTCCAGGGCCACCGTACGGCCGAACGCGCGGCGCAGCCCCCGGAACTCGACGGTCATCTGCGTTTCCTTCCCGCACCCGAGAGGGTGAGCAGCAGCAGCCAGATGAGGAGCAGGCTGATGATCGACAGGGCGACGGAGAGCTGTCCGTCGTTCCCGGAGATGGTGACGATCCAGACGGGGAACGTCTCGTAGCCGAGCAGGGCGGCGATGGTGTACTCGCCGAGCACCAGCGCGAGGGTGAGGAACGAGGCGCTGGCGATGGAGGACCGGATGTTGGGGATGATCACCCGGAACAGCACGTACGGCCACGAGGCGCCCAGGTTGCGGGCCGCCTCCACCAGCGTCCGCACGTCGATCGCGCGCAGCCCGGCGTCCAGCGACCGGTAGGCGAACGGCAGCGTCAGCATCACGTACGCGAGCACGAGGACGAACGGGAACCTCTCGTCCTGGATGGCGATGAGCGTCGCCCAGAACGGGGTGGCGGCCAGCGCGTCGACGCCGTCGCGCAGCGCCGTGCTGATGCCGACCACGTAGGTGATCGGCGGCACGACCAGCGGGAGCGTGGAGATCAGCTCCAGCACCGGCCGCAGCCGGGGCGCGCCGAGCCGTACGGCCAGCATCGCGGGAAGGGTGAGCAGCAGCACCGCGACGATGGTGCAGGCGGCGAGCGCGAGGGAGAGCAGCAGGCTGGGCAGGAAGCCGGGCGCCGACAGGATCCGCCCGTAGGCGGCGAGCGAGAAGCCCTGTCCCTCCGAGTAGACGGTGAACCAGAAGGACACCGCCATCGGCACGACGAAGTAGAGCGCCGCGACGACCAGCACGATCCACCGCCAGGCCCGTCGCTGCCCGGGACGGGCGGTGGCCGCGGGACCCGGGGTGACGTCGGGCAGGGTGGCTACCGCAACCATCGGGAGCTCCTCTTCTGCAGCGGCAGGTAGACCGCCATCACCAGCAGGGCGACGACGATCATGTCGAGGCTGAGCGCGAGCGCGACGTTCTCGTACCCGATGAGGACGTCCCCGGTGAGGGCCTCGGCGATCTGCAGGGTGACCAGCGGGACCGTGCTGCCCACCATGGCGTAGGCGGTGGCGTAGGCGGCGAACGCACCGCCGAACAGCAGGACGACGCCGCCGAGCAGGGCCGGGGTCAGCACCGGGATGCCGACGTAGCGCCAGAACTGCCAGGTGGTGGCGCCGTTGTTCTGAGCCGCCTCCCGCCACTGCGGGCGCAGGCCGTCCAGTGCGGGGGTCACGACGAGCACCATCAGCGGCACCGAGAAGTACATGTAGACCAGAGCCAGGCCCCAGAAGTTGTACAGCACCCCCGAGCCGAGGCCCAGCGCGGTGGTGATGACCCCGGAGTTGCCCAGGGTGGCGATCCAGATGAAGGCGAGCGGCACGCCGCCGAAGTTGGCCAGCACGCCGGAGAAGGTGAGCACGGCCTCGCGCAGCGCCGTGAAGCGGGAGGTGACCACGGCCTGGGCCAGGAACGTCCCGGCGACCGCGGCGGCGACCGCCACCACGGCCGACAGCTGGACGCTGCTGAGCAGGGCGTTGAGGTAGGGCCCCTGCAGGCTCCTGGACAGGTTGGCGGTGCCGAAGGAGGAGACCTTGGTCGCCGGGTCCTTGACGGTGAACGCTCCCGCCAGCAGCGTGAGCGCCGGGATCCCGAAGGCCACCGCCGTCACGACCAGCAGCGGCAGGGCTCCCAGCCAGTTCTTGGATCGAGGACGGCCGCCGCCGCGCGGGGCGGCGGCCGTGACGGCGGGGACGGTCATCCCGAGACCGCGGCGCCCCAGCCTCCGGCCAGGACCTCCTTGGCCTTGTTGACCTGCTCCTCCGTCGGGAAGGTGGGCTCACCCTCGACCGGCGGGAGGTTGGCCTCGGCGGCGGCGTCGACCGTGCCGTCGGCCTTCATCGCGGGCAGCAGCACCGGGCGGGCGAAACCGCCGAGGTAGAGGTTCTGGCCCTCGGGGCTGTAGAGGAACTCCTGCCACAGGCGCGCGGCGGCCGGGTGCGGGGCGTCCTTGTTGATGGCCTGGGCGTAGAGCTGGAAGTACTTGCCGTCGCTGGGGATGACGGTCTTCCAGTCGAGTCCCTTCTCGGCCATCTTGGGGGCGTAGGCGGCGTTGTTGTAGTCCCAGTCGATGCTGATCTGGGTCTCGCCCTTCTCGATGGTGGCCGGGGTGGTCTCGACGGGGTTGAAGTTCCCGGCGTCCTTCAGCTTCTTGAAGAAGTCCAGGCCGGGCTGGATGTCGTCGAAGGAGCCGCCGTTGGCGAGGGCCGCCGCGTACACGCCCGCGAACGCCGAGCCCGACTTGGTCGGGTTGCCGTTCAGCGCGACCTTGCCCTTGTACTCGGGCTTGAGCAGGTCGGCGTAGGTCTCCGGGCACTTGGCGATCTTCTTGGCGTCGCAGCCGATGGAGACGTAGCCGCCGTAGTCGTTGAACCAGAGGCCGCTCGCCTCCTTCTGGTTCTCGGGGATCTTGTCCCAGGTCTGGACCTTGTACGGCGCGAACAGGCCCTCGGCGGCACCGCTGATCGCGAAGGACTGGCCGAGGTCGAGCACGTCGGGGGCGCGGTCCTGGCCCTTGCGGGTCTTCACCGCGTTGATCTCGTCGGCGCTGGCGGCGTCGGGGGTCTCGCTCTCGATCTCGATGCCGTACTTCGCCTTGAAGGTCTCGATGATCTTGCCGTAGTTGGCCCAGTCGGGCGGGAGGGCGATGACGTGGAGCTTGCCCTCCTTCTTGGCGGCCTCGACGAGCTTGTCCAGCCCGCCGAAGTCCGCGGCGGAGGTGGCGGTCCTGGCGTCCACTCCGGCCGCGGCGCCTCCGGAGGCGCCCGCCGACGGTGCGGCCGTGGTGGGGGCGGCTCCGCACGCGGTGGCGCCCACCAGCAGGAAGGCCGCCAGGCCTGCGAAGCGAACTCGGGATGCGATCACTGTGTTCTCCCAAGGGGGTGTCGCGCAATATTTCACGAAAGTAGACGAACTTGTACAAACAAGCTAGACCCCGTCTGTCGTGAATCAGTTGCTGTTCGGTGAACGCACGGAGTACGGCGGTGAAATGCGCGAACTTGGGCTATGTGAGTCATTGATGCTTGTTTAGGGTGGGGCTGAGCCGGCCGCCAGGTGTGCGCAGCGAGGAGTCCCGCAGACGCGCGTCGGGCCGAGTGTGCCGGCGGTTCGAGAGACGAGGCGAGATTGCGCGGTCACCGGGTGTGCGCGGACACATGGAGAGGTGCCCTGGAATTCGCGGGCGCGCCGGAAGGGACGCGAGCGCTCGCGGACCCTCCGGAGAGGGTGCCGGTGTTTGTGGGCCGTCCGACAGAGGCGCCGGTGTTCGCGGGCGCGCCGGGAGGAGTGCCGGTGTTCACGGCCGCGCCGGAAGGGACGCGGGTGCTCGCGGGTCCTCCGCAGGGGGTGCCGGTGTTCACGACCGCGCCGGAAGGGACGCGAGCATGACGGCCCGGTACATGGGCATCGCGGAGGAGCTGCGCGACGCGATCATGCGGGGCGAGCACCCCGTAGGCGCGCAGCTGCCCTCCGAGGCCGAGCTGGCCACCCGCTTCGCCGCCTCGCGCGGCACGATCCGCCAGGCGGTCGCCGTACTCGCCACCGAGGGCCTGGTCGGGTCCCGGCAGGGGGCGAGGCGGATCGTGCTCGGCCGCGAGCGCAGCCAGAGCTTCGCCGAGCTGCACAGCTTCGCCCAGTGGGCGCGGGCGATGGGCTACCGGGTCAGCGGGCAGGTGCTGCGGCAGAGCCGCAGGGGCGCCGACACCACCGAGGCCGTACGGCTGGCGCTCCAGCCCGGTGACCCGGTGCTCTCCGTGCTGCGGCTGCGCTCCCTGGAGGGCGAGCCGGTGATGCTGGAGCGCACGGTCTACGCCGGGTGGATCGCCCCGGCCGTCGAGCGCATCGAACCCGACTGCGAGTCGGTCACCCAGGCGCTGTACGACAGCGTCGGCCTCGTCTTCGCCTACGGCGAGCACCTCATCGACGCGGTGGCCGCCGGCGTCCAGGACGCCAAACTGCTGGCCGTGCGTAGGGGCAGCCCGCTGCTGCGCCAGCGCCGGGTCACCACCACCCACGAGGGGCGGCCCGTCGAGTGGTCCGACGACCGCCACCGCGCGGGCAGCGTGACCTTCAGCATCCGCAACTCGGTGGACGCGAACCCGCTCGTGCGGCAGATGGGGGACTTGCGCCCGACTCCGTGAGAACGTATGTTCGATACGCCAGGCCCGCCTTCCCCCGGGTGCTCATCCGAAAGCCGCGGGAGAAGCGTCTTGAGCAGACTTTACGGCGACCCCATCGAGGTGTGGATCCGCGACGGGCAGCCCGTCCAGTTCGTCTGGCGCGACCGTCTTTACACCGTCCGCCGGGTCCTCGACCACTGGGTCGTCGCGCGGGAGTGGTGGAAGATCTCCGACAGCGATCCCGGCGAGCGCCGCTTCTGGCGGGCCGAGGCGGCCTCGGGCGACCGGGCGGGCACCTACGAGCTCCGCTTCGACACCGCGGGCGAGGGCTGGCTGCTGCTCAGGGCGTGGGACTGACGCCCCGCCCGGACACCTCGGACGAGGTGGCCTCGGGAGAGGCGGGTTCCGAGGGGGCGGGCGAGGAGGGCGGGGAGCTCCTCACGAGCAGGTTCGGGACCGCCTCCGCCGGAGGGGGCGGGAGGTGGCGCTCCGGATCGGCCTGCCGCCGGTGCCCGGCGCCCGCGGCCTGGATGCCGGTGATCTGCCGTACGGTCGCCGCGCACAGCAGGGAGGCGACCGCGACGGCGGTCAGCTCGGTCAGCCCGAGACCGGTCAGGTTCGTGCCTCCCTGGGGCGCCCCCGGCCACAGCCGCGCCAGCACCAGGGCGATCGCGACCAGCCAGCTCAGCCACCAGGCGGCGAGCAGCGCCGTCCAGCGCGGGCGGCGGTCGAGCGGAGGGCGGGAGGCCCACCACAGCCGGTCGACCAGCACGGCGGGCGCGACCAGGTTGACCACCGGCACGAACCAGCTCACCAGGACCGGTGCCACCGCGGGCAGGTCGGCGCCCTGCCGGGCACGGAGCAGCCAGTTCAGGTACGCGGCGAGGGCGGCGACGGCGGCCCCGGCGAAGAACATGATCAGGATGGCGAAGACGGTGACCGCGCCGAAGACCGCGTCGGCGCCGGGGGCGTGGGGATCGCCGCCGAGCTTCGACATCTCCAGGACGAGGCTCCGGCCACGGGCCTGTTCGAACACCACCAGGGCGGCGATCGCGATCACCAGCGCGGTGAGCGTGACATAGACGGCCGAAGCCGACCTTTTCTGTAGAGCTGGGATAGAGCGCATGTATATCTCCCCCCGCCATGCGCCGAGGACCTGCCCTTTTTCTATCCCGTCAGCTCTCTCGCTAATCAGCCCAAACAACCCGCTCAGCCGACGATGCCGGACTCCCACGCCCACGCGGCGATCTCCACCCGGTTCCTGGCTCCCAGCTTCGCCTGGATGCTCCCCAGGTGCGTCTTCACGGTCGACAGCGAGACGAACAGCTCGGCGGCGACCTCCTGGTTGGTCCGTCCCCTGGCCACCAGGCGCACGACGTCCAGCTCGCGCTCCGTGAGGGGCTCGCTGGGCGGCCGGACGGCGCCGGTGCGGGGGTGGGAGAGGTGTTCGAGCAGGCGTACGGTCACCGACGGCGACACCAGCGCGTCCCCGGCCGCCGCCGCCCGGATCGCCTCGATGAGCAGTGTCGGCCCGCTGTCCTTGAGCAGGAAGCCGGTCGCCCCGGCGCGCAGCGCCCCGTAGACGTACTCGTCGAGGTCGAAGGTGGTGACGATGACCACCCTCATCGGGTCGGGCACCCCCGGCCCCGCGAGGATGCGGGTGGCCTCCAGGCCGTCCAGCTTGGGCATCCGGATGTCGAGCAGGCACACGTCCGGCCGCAGCCGCCGGGCCAGCTCCACGGCCTCGGCCCCGTTGGCGGCCGTCGCCAGGACCTCCATGTCCTCCTGGGCGTCCAGAATCATCTGGAACCCGGTTCGTACCAGCTCCTGGTCGTCGGCGATGAGCACCCGAATCGTCACCTGATGGATTGTGCCAGCACGGGGACGGGAGCGGATCGGGCATCCGGCCGACATGCCGGTGAACGGCGGTGAATCGTCCTTTCGGCCGACTCCGCGGGAGGCCGTGGAGACGATCGGTCGATCCGTCGCCGTGTCCCCGCGCGGGAGGGTGCTCGGCATGAATGTTGTCCTTGAGGGATCCGGGCTGGTCAAGCGCTTCGGAACGACCGTCGCGCTGGGCGGTGTCGGGCTGGCGATCCACGCGGGCGAGGCCGTGGCGATCATGGGTCCGAGCGGGTCCGGGAAATCGACGCTGCTCCACTGCCTGGCCGGGATCATGAAGCCGGACGAGGGCGAGGTGCACCTGCTCGGCGAACGCGTCGACACGCTGGGGGAGCGCAAGCGCAGCGCCCTGCGCCGCACGCGTTTCGGCTTCGTGTTCCAGTTCGGCCAGCTCCTGCCGGAGCTTCCCGCCGACGAGAACGTCGCGCTGCCGCTCATGCTCGGCGACGTGTCCCGGGCCGACGCCGTACGGATGGCGCGCGAGTGGTTCGGCCCGCTCGGCCTGGGCGGGATGGAGGGGCGGCGCCCCGGGGAGCTGTCCGGCGGCCAGGCGCAGCGGGTGGCGATCGCCCGCGCGCTGGTCACCCGCCCCGCGGTCGTCTTCGCCGACGAGCCGACGGGGGCGCTCGACCAGAGCACCGGCCACGACACGATGCGCCTGCTGACCGGCGCCACCCGGCACAACGGCGCCTCGCTGGTCGTCGTCACCCACGATCCCCAGGTGGCCCGCTGGTGCGACCGCGTGGTCGAGGTCCGCGACGGCCACCTCCTGCCGGGCTCCGGCCCGCGGGAGCCGTTCGGGGACACGTGGGCGCCGTACGAGGGCACACGCGAGCCGTCCGGGGACACGTGGGCGTCGTACGGGGACGCACGCGAGCGGGACGGCGCACCGGAGCGGGACGGCGCCGAGGCGGCGACCCGGACGTTTCCCGGGGCCCGGACGTTTCCCGGGGTGGGCGCGTGAGCGGGCCGCTCGGCCTGAGCTGGCGGCTGCTGCGCGGCGGGGGCCGCCGCGGCCTGCTGGGGGCGGGGCTGACCGTGGCGGCGGTGGCGGTCTCCACCGCGCTGCTGCTCTTCGCCGTCGTGGCCAACCTCGGTTTCCAGGACAGGGCCGCCCGTGAGGCGTGGCGCAACCCGGTTCCGGCCGCGAGCGGGGCCGTGGCGATCCAGGCCGTCCGCACGGACTACGTGCGCGACCTGTGGATCACGGTCGTGGACCTCGCCGCGCTCGGTCCGCAGGCACCCCCGCCGCCCGGCCTGAGGCGCTTCCCCGCGCCCGGCGAGGTCTGGCTCTCCCCGGGGCTGGCGGAGCTCGCCGGCGAGCTCCCGGCCGGGCAGCTCGCCGACCGCTTCCCGGGAAGGCGCGGCGGGACGATCGGCGACGAGGCGCTCGTGTACCCGGGAGAGCTGGTCGCGGTACGCGGTCAGGCGGTGGACTCGCCGGTGATGAGAGCCACCTCCTCGGACGACTCGCGCGGCGGCTCCCTGCCGACCAGGATCTCCAGCTTCGAGGGGAGGACGACGGACGACGCGGTGGGCTACAGCGCGCTCGGGCTGATCGCGAGCGTGCTCATGGTCGTACCGCTGCTGGTGTTCGGCGGCGCGGCGGCCCGCCTCACCGTGGCCCGCCGGGACCAGCGCCTGGCCGCGCTCCGGCTGGTCGGCGCCTCCCCCGGCCAGGTCGTCGCGATGACCGTCTACGAGGCGGTGATCACCGCCTTCGGCGGCGCGGTGCTGGGGACGGTGCTGTACGGGCTGCTCACCCCGCTGCTGGCCCGGATCGGGATCAGGGGAGGTCCCTGGTTCCTGGCCGACGTGTGGCCGGGGGTGCTTCCCACGCTCGCCGTGCTGGTGGCCGTGCCGCTGCTCGTCGGGGTGTCGGCCGTGGTGGGCCTGCGCCGCGTGGTGGTGAGCCCGCTCGGGGTCGCCAAGAGGGAGACCCCTCCGGCGATGCGCTTCGTCCGGATCGTCGCGCTGTTCGCGGCCCTGGTGGCGGTCCCCCTGATCGGCCGCGGCGCCGAGGTGGGGGTGATCGCCGCGGTCATCGGCGGCGCCTTCCTGTGCGTCAACCTCGCCGGTCCGTGGGTCGTCGCGCTGATCGGCCGGATCACCACCCGCACGGCCAGAAGCCCCGCCCGGTTGCTGGCCGGGCGCCGGTTGACCGACGACCCCAGGTCCGCCTGGCGGACGGTGAGCGGCGTGGCCCTCACGGGATTCGTGGCCGGGTTCGTCGGCCTCCTCGCCCCGGGGGACGTCGTGTTCGACAGCCCGCGGGCGGAGCTGCGCCTGGCCGTCCCCTCGGCACGGGCGGCCGAGGTCACCACCGAGGCGCGCGAGCGCCTGGCCGCGGCGGGGGTCCGGGCGGAGGTCGGCCTCGTGAAGAAGGACGGGCAAGGGGAGGACGGCGGTGACAGGGTGATCGCCGTCTCCATGGGCGGCACCACCGGCTCCGATGCCGAAAGGCCGCTGGACATGGCGGCCATCGACCGGGCACGTACCGCGCTGGAGGGCCTGGTGCCCGGACACGGGGCGACCTCGGCCGCCGACGACAACCGGCTCGAGGTCCAGATCCTCGACGACATCGGCACCGGCACGGTCATCGTGCTCGTGGTCTCGTTCCTGGTGGCGATCGCCAGCGCCGGGATCACCGCGGCCTCCTTGGTCCTCGACCGCAGGCAGACCTACGCGCTGCTCCGCCTGGCCGGTACGCCGCTGGAGGTCCTGGACGCGGCCCGCCGGGCGGAGACCCTCATACCGCTGACGGTCATGGGAGGCGGCACCATCGCGGTCGGCGTCTTCTGCGCCCTGCCGTTCGCCGCCGTCGCGATGAACGTCACGGGCGCGATCATCCTGCTGGTCTGCGTCGCGCTCGGGTTCGCCGGGGTGATCGGCGCGGGGGCGGCGAGCGCTCCGCTCCTGCGTTCCGTCACCGCCAGCCCGGCCCCCCGCCCGGACTGAGACCGGACCGACCGCCCGACCGCCCGGACTGGGACCGGACCGTGCGGCTGCCGTTCCGCCACGGTCATCGGGTCGCGTACGAGGACTCCGGGGGCCGGGTCGGCGAGCCCGGCCCCCGGAGCCGGAGCGCCGGGCGGCCGGGAGGACGTCGTGCGAGAAGGGGCTCAGCCCAGGACCAGGTCCCTGACGGTCTTCAGGGAGGCCTCGTCGCGGGGGCCCATGACCAGGAGGTTGCTCACCGGGCTCTCGCGCCACAGCTGCAGGCGCTCGCGGATGCGGCCCACCGGCCCCACCAGGGAGATGCCGTCGGCCAGCTCGTCGGGGATCGCGTTGAACGCCTCGTCCCTGCGTCCGGCCAGGTAGAGGGCCTGGATCTCCTCGGCGGCCTCGGCGTAGCCCATCCTGCCGATGATGTCGGCGTGGAAGTTGCGGCTCTTGGCCCCCATGCCGCCGATGTAGAGGGTGAGCATCATCTTCACCCCGTCCAGCGCCGCCCGGACGTCGTCGGTGATCACGGTCATCACCATGGCGGCGATGTCGAAGCCGGGGTCGGCGCCGGACAGCGAGGGGCCGTACATCTGCTCGATCTTCTCGGGGAACACGAACAGCGGCAGCCAGCCGTCGGCGATCTCGGCGGCGAGCGCGACGTTCTTGGGGCCCTCCGCGCCGAGGTAGAGGGGGATCTCGGCGCGCAGCGGGTGGGTGATCAGTTTCAGCGGCTTGCCGAGGTTCGCGCCTCCGGGGTAGGGGAGGGGGTAGTGCTCGCCGTCGCTCGTCACCGGCTCCTCGCGGCGCCACACCTTCCGCATGATCTCGACGTACTCGCGGGTGCGGGCGAGCGGTTTGGGGAACGGCCTCCCGTACCACCCCTCGACGACCTGGGGCCCCGACGCGCCGATGCCGAGCAGCAGCCGCCCGCCGGTGAGATGATCGAGCGTCATCGCGGTCATCGCGGTCGCCGCCGGGGTCCTGGCGGAGATCTGCACCACCGATGTGCCCAGTTTGATGCGGGACGTCCGCGCGCCGTACCAGGCCAGCGGGGTGAAGGCGTCGCTACCGTAGGCTTCCGCGGTCCAGACGGACTCGTATCCCAGCCGTTCCGCGGTCTGGACGAGTTCGGTGGCGTCGTCGGCGTTCCGTTGCCAGTAGCCGAGGTTCAGGCCGAGCTTCAGGTCGGTGCTCACGGGGGTCTCCTCGCGACGTGACGCCGGACAGGCCCCGCAATTAGAACACGTTCTACATTGGTCGGTCGAGTGTGAGGTGTCGAAATTCGGTCTTTCGGGAAGCGTGCATTTGTGCTCAACGCCGCTCGCAAACTCCTCTCCCTGATGTCGCTCCTCGCCCTCGCCGCCGTGGGAACGACCCCGGCCGTGGCGCACGCGGAGGGGCGGCCCAACGTCGTGCTGATCCTCGTCGACGACCTGGACGCGGGTGATCTGCAGAAATTTCCCAACATCTGGAACCTGCTGGCCCGGGAGGGCACCAGCTTCGACAGGTTCTTCGTGCCCAACTCCTGGTGCTGCCCCTCGCGTGCGTCGATCATGCGATGCCAGTACGTCCACAGCCACGGCGTGTACACCAACACCGCCCCCGAGGGAGGTTTCACCAAGTACTACACATCAGGCCTGGAACGCTCCAATATCGCGACATGGATGAAGTCGGCCGGATATCGCACCGGACTGATGGGCAAGTACCTCAACCACTATCCCGGCGGCACCACCGCCGCCACCCACGTGCCACCGGGCTGGGACGAGTGGGACGTGCCGGTGCGCAGGCTGTACGAGGAGTACGGCTACACGCTCAACGAGAACGGCACGCTGCGCGACTACGGCTTCGCGCCGCAGGACTACCTGACCGACGTGCTCAGCGCGAAGGCGGCGACGTTCGTCTCCCAGCCCGGCCAGGACCCGTTCTTCCTCTATCTCGCCCCGGTCGCCCCGCACAACCCGGCCAACTACGCCCCCCGGCACCAGGCGGCCTTCGCCGGGGTGGTGGCCCCGCGCACCCCGTCCTTCAACCAGGCGGACGTCAGCGCCGAGCCGCTCTGGATCAGGTCGCTCCCGCCGCTCGACGACGCGAAGGTCCGCAGGATCGACCGCCACTACCGCGACAGGCTCCGGGCGATGCTCGGCGTGGACGACATGGTGGGCACCCTCGTCGAATCTCTCCGGGCCTCCGGCAAGCTGGATGAAACGTATATCTTTTTCGCTTCCGATAACGGGTTCCACCTGGGCCAGCACCGGCTTCCCCAGGGCAAGACCACCCCCTTCGACGAGTCGATCAAGGTGCCGCTGCTGGTCAGGGGGCCCGGCATCCAGGCGGGCCGCGTCGTCGGTGACATGGCCGCGAGCGTGGACCTGGCCCCGACGTTCGCCCAGCTCGCCGGGGCCGCGCTCCCGAGCTTCGCCGAGGGCCGCTCCCTGCTGCCGCTGCTGCGGGGCGAGACGCCGTCCTCGTGGCGCCAGAACGTGCTGCTGGAGTTCTACCGCCCGACCAGCCCGAGCTCGGCCCGCCAGACCCCGGTCCCGGCGTACCAGGGGATGCGGACCGCCAGATACACCTTCGTCCGCTACTCCACCGGCGAGTACCAGCTCTACGACCTCACCGGGGACCCGTACCAGCTCCGCAACCTCGCCGCCGAGACCCCGCTCACCGTGATCGCCGAGTTCAACCGGCAGCTCGACGCCCTGGTCTCCTGCTCGGGCGCCACCTGCCGCTCAGCCGACTCGGTCACCCCGCCCCTGCTGCCCTTCAAGCCCCTCGTCGTCCTCAGTCCCTGGGGGACGTGAGACGTCCTCAGCCACCGGGGGACGTGAGATGTCCTCTGCCGCCGGGGGACGTGAGATGCCGGGGTAGGCCCGCCGCAGGTGGTCCTCGACGGCGGCCGAGGCCTCCGCCGCGTCCCCGCCGGCGATGGCCCGGTGGATCCGGCGGTGGTCGGCCATGAGCCCGGCCGTGTCGCCGAGGCGCTCGACCGCCTCGACCGCGTAGCGGCGGAGCGAGTCGCGCAGGGAGAGCATCATCGCGGTGGTCAGCCGGTTGCCCGAGGCCTCGGCGATGGCCACGTGGAAGGCCGTGTCGTGCTCGACGAATTCCTCGGCCGTCGTCGTGGCGTCCATGCGCTCCAGCGCGGCGGTCAGGGCCGACAGGTCGGCCCCGTGGACGGCGGCGTGCGAGGCCGACCACTTCTCGATCATCAGCCGGGCGTCGACGACCTCCTCCAGCGACAGGCTCGACAGCCCGAGGTGGAGCCTGAGCAGGTCGCTCAGGGCCTCGGCGGGCCTGGAGATGAGGAAGGCGCCCGCGTCCGGACCCCGTCCGACCTGCGACGACACCACTCCCAGGGTCTCCAGCACCCGCATCGCCTCGCGTACCGACGACCGGCTCACCCGCAGCTGCTCGGCGAGCTGCCGCTCACCGGGCAGGCGGTCCCCGACCCGGAGACCGTCGCCCGCGATGCGCCGCTCGATCTGGGCGATCACGTCCTCGAACGCCCGGGTGCGCCGGACCGGTTGCCAACCGCTCAAGAGGACCTCCTCTTGTGGGGGAATGTGGTCAGACCATACTGTGGTCGGACCATTGATAGGAAGGAGTGCCGTGCGCGTCGCCCTCTTCATCACCTGCGTGAACGACACACTGTTTCCCGGCACCGGGCGGGCGGTCGTCACGCTGCTGCGCCGCCTCGGATGTGACGTCGAGTTCCCCCGGGCGCAGACCTGCTGCGGCCAGATGCACGTCAACACGGGGTACCCCGAGGAGGGCAGGCGGCTCGCACGGCACTTCGTGGACGTCTTCGCCGGGTACGACGCGGTCGTCGCGCCCTCGGGGTCGTGCGCCGCGATGGTCCGCGAGCAGTACCCGCGGCTCGCCCGCACCCCCGCCGTTCCCCCCGCCGCCCCGGCCTCCGCCGCCCGTACCTCCGCCGCACCCGTCCCCGCCACTGCCTCCGCCGCCCGCACCTCCACCGGCCCCGCCCCGGCCGGGTCCGGAAGCCCCGGCGGCCTGATCACCGGGACCGTCGAGGCCCCGGCGGGGGACGCGCCCGGCTCCTTCGCCGCCGAGGTGGCCGAGGTGGCGCCCAAGGTCTACGACCTCTCCGAGTTCCTCGTCGACGTCCTCGGTGTGACCGACGTCGGCGCCTACTTCCCGCACCGGGTGACCTACCACCCGACCTGCCACTCGATGCGCATCCTCCGGGTGGGCGACCGACCCACCCGGCTGCTGGAGCAGGTCAGAGGGCTGGAGCTGGTCCCGCTCCCCGAGGCCGACCAGTGTTGCGGCTTCGGCGGCACCTTCGCGGTGAAGAACCCGGCGATCTCCGCGGCCATGTGCGCCGACAAGGTGCGCAACGTCACGACCACCGGCGCCGAGGTGCTGTGCGCCGCCGACAACTCCTGCCTGATGCACATCGGCGGCACCCTGAAGCGCCAGCGCACCGGCGTGCGGATCATGCACCTCGCCGAGATCCTCGCCGCGACCGAGGCCACCCGATGAGCGGCACGTTCCTGGGCATGCCCGCCTTCCCGGTGAACGCGGCGGCCGCCGTACAGGACTCGCAGCTCAGGTACAACCTCCGCAAGGCCACCCACACGATCCGCGGCAAGCGGGCCTCCGTGGTCGGCGAGCTGCCCGACTGGGCCGAGCTCCGCCGGGCGGGCAAGGAGATCAAGGACCACACGCTGCGCAACCTGGAGCGCTACCTCCTCCGGATGGAGGAGGCCGTCACCGCGGCGGGCGGCCACGTCCACTGGGCGGCCGACGCCGAGGAGGCCAACAGGATCGTCGCCGGTCTGGTCAAGGCCACCGGGGAGACCAGCGTGGTCAAGGTCAAGTCGATGGCCACCCAGGAGATCGAACTCAACGAGGCCCTCCTGGAGGAGGGCATCACGGCGTACGAGACCGACCTGGCCGAGCTGATCGTCCAGCTCGGCGACGACTGGCCCTCGCACATCCTGGTCCCGGCGATCCACCGCAACCGCTCGGAGATCCGCGAGATCTTCCAGGACAAGATGGCCGACTGGGGCCGCGCGGCGCCCGAGGACCTGACCGACGAGCCCCGCGCCCTCGCCGAGGCCGCCCGGCTCCACCTGCGCGAACGCTTCCTGTCGACCAAGGTCGCGATCTCCGGCGCCAACTTCATGATCGCCGAGACCGGCACGCTGGTGGTGCTGGAGTCCGAGGGCAACGGGCGGATGTGCCTCACCCTGCCCGAGACGCTGATCAGCGTGGTCGGCATCGAGAAGCTGCTGCCGAGCTGGCGGGACCTGGAGGTCTTCCTCCAGCTGCTGCCCAGGAGCTCCACCGGCGAGCGGATGAACCCCTACACGTCCACCTGGACCGGCGCGGTCGAGGGCCAGGAGTTTCACCTGGTGCTGCTCGACAACGGACGCACGAACGTGCTCGCCGACGAGGTCGGCCGCCAGGCGCTGCGCTGCATCCGCTGCTCCGCCTGCCTCAACGTCTGCCCGGTCTACGAGCGCGCCGGGGGCCACGCGTACGGCTCGGTCTACCCGGGCCCGATCGGCGCGATCCTCACTCCGCAGCTGCGCGGGACCGCCTCGGAGCTGGACGCGTCGCTGCCGTACGCCTCGACCCTCTGCGGCGCCTGCTTCGACGCCTGCCCGGTCGCGATCGACATCCCCGAGGTGCTGGTCCACCTGCGCGGCAAGGTCCGCCACGCGCGTGCCGAGCGCATGGGCATGCGCGCCGCGGGGTGGGTGTTCGACCGTCCCGCGCGGCTGGCACGTGCCCAGCGGTTCGGCGGGCGGCTGCGCAGGTTCGTCCCGGGGCGCCTGCCGGGGCCGCTGTCGGCCTGGACCGACACCCGCGACATTCCCGACATCCCCGCCGAGTCCTTCCGCGACTGGTGGAACCGTACCGACGGAGGTGCCCGATGACCCCCGCACGCCCGTCCAGCGTGAGCGGCGTTTCCGGTACGGACAGCAGGGAGCGGATCCTGTCGAGGATCCGCTCCGCCGTGGCCGGAGCCCCCGAGGTCGAGATCACCCGGTCCTACCGCACGTCACCGCCGGCCGGTCCGGAAGGCGTGGTGGAGCTGTTCGCCGAGCGGGTGGCCGACTACCGGGCCGTCGTGCACGTGGTCGAGGCGGCCGAGGCGGCGGAGACGATCGCGGCGGCGCTGGCCCGCCGGGGCGCCACCCGGCTGGTCGTCCCGGACGGCCTGCCCCCGGAGTGGGCTCCGGACGACCCGGTCACCGACGACCCCCCGCTGAGCGCGGCCGACCTGGACGCGGTGGACGGGGTCGTCACCGGGTGCGCGGTCGCCGTCGCGGAGACCGGAACCATCGTGCTGGACACCGGGCCCGGACAGGGACGGCGGGCGCTGACCCTGGTCCCCGACTACCACCTGTGTGTCGTACGGGCGGAGCAGATCGTGGCGGGCGTCCCGGAGGCCGTCGGCAGGCTCGACCCCTCCAGGCCGCTGACCTGGATCAGCGGTCCGTCGGCGACCAGCGACATCGAGCTGAACCGGGTGGAGGGCGTACACGGCCCGCGCACGCTGGAGGTCGTCATCGTCCGCTGAACACGGGCCGGCCCGGCGTCCGGGCTTGCGCGGGCGGGGGCGCCGGGATGAGGGTGGGGCCACACATTCCCCGGCACATCCCCGGCACATCCCCGGCAAGGAGGGCGCGTGACCGCCTTCGCACCCGATCCGCCGGTCCTGACGGGCCGGCTCGTGATCCGGCCCTTCCACCCCGGTGACGCGGCCCGCGTCCGTTCGGTGATCGAGGCGCGTGCCGGGTTCCTGCCGCCCGGCGCGCCCGGTCATCCGTCGGGCGTCTCCCAGTGGCTCTCCCACGGTGCGCACGAGCTGCGCCGCTCCGGCCAGGGCGTACACCTGGCCATGGAGGCCGAGGGCCTTGTCGTGGGGGCGATCAGCCTTTTCAGGACCCTCTGGGGCGCCGGGACCACCGAGGTCGGGTACGGGGTGCACCCGCTGCACCGCGGCCGGGGTTACGCCACCGAGGCACTGCTCGGCGTGGCGCGCTGGGTGTTCGAGACCACCGCGATGCGCAGGATCGAGCTCCGCGCGGACCGGGCCAACACGGCCTCCCTGCGGGTCGCGGAGAAGGCCGGTTTCGTCAGGGAGGGTGTGCTGCGCGCCGCCGAGCTGGGAGAGGACGGTCCGCGCGACATCGTGGTGTTCGGGCTGTTGAGAGCGGATCTGTCCTGATCCACGCCGGATTCGCGCGTCGAGGGTGACGCGACGGAAGGCGTCCCTGGTCGGAGGGGGAGCCCGGCGGGACATGACGCGCGGGGCGCGCGACACCGGCGTGGCCGTGCTGGACGTCTTCCACGAGCCCGGCTACCGTGCCATGGCGTGTGATCGAGCCCGATCGCCGTGCCGTGGAAGGTGATCCGGATGGCCCGGCCGGTGAAGGGGGCGCGTCCGCGGCCGCCGGTTCGATTCCCGTCATCCGTCACACCCGCGTGAGAAAAGACAGAATTTACCGATCCGTTACCTGTCCATGTAGTGCCGTCATCGGATATTGTCGCGATTCGCCACTGCGTAACCCCAGGTCAAGGTCATTGGAGTCCTGTTTCCATGAAACCGCCGCTGCTGCTCATCGGGCAGGGCTCGCACGACGACAATGGATCTGCTGAATTCGGTAGATTCATCCACCGGCTCCGCTGCCGCCTGGACCAGACGGCCGCGGACGTCTCCGGCGGCTACATCGCCAGGGCCAGACCGCGTCTCAGCGACTCCGTCGCCTCCCTGGTCGCGCGCGGGCACCACCGGATGGTGGCCCAGCCGATGAGCCTCACCGGCGACGTGTGGCTCGGCGCGGACATCCCCGCCGCGATGGCCCGCGAGCAGGAGCGGCACCCCATGCTGACCTGCGACTACGGACGCCCCCTGGGCTCCGACCCCCGCATCCTCGCGCTGCTCGCCGAGCGCCTGGCCGACGCCGCCGCCGAGGTCGCCAGCCTCCGGCTGGTCCCGGCCGCCGCCGGGGCGTTCGACGACGAGCCCGAGCACATCGAGATCGGCGAGACCGCCGTCGTCCTGGTCGGCGACGGCTCCACCAGCCCCGAGACGAACGCCGACGTGCACCGGGTCTCCCGCCTCTTCTGGGAGACCCACGCCCACGAGTACATGACCGTGGAGACGGCCTTCGTCTCCCTCACCCCGCCGGGCGTCCCCGGCGGCATCGAGCGCTGCCGCCGCCTCGGCGCCAAGCGCGTGATCGTCGTTCCCTACCTGCTGTTCGCCGGGGGTCTGCTCGACCGCGTCTGGGCGCAGGCGATGGCCTACGCCGCCGGCCACTCGAACCTGGACGTCCGCTGCGCCGACGTCATCGGTGACTGCGAGGGCCTGGCCGACGTGGTCATCGAGCGCTACGAGGAGGCGCTCAGCGGCATCGCCTGGTGAACCCCGGCGAGGCGTCACCGATCACCGATCAGCGGCTTCCGGGTTCCGGTTCCGGTGACCATGTACGGACTTCCAGTGCTTTTTCCGAAAAGCCGTCTCTCAAGGGAGACTGATCACATGACCATCCTTGAGGAGACCATCGCGGCGATCCGTCCCGCGGATCCGGCGGCCGCCGCCGAGGCCCGCGCCCACCAGGACCGCCTGACCAAGCCCCGCGGCGCGCTGGGCGCCCTGGAGGACGTGGCGGTACGGCTCGCGGGAGCCGCGGCGGTCAGCCCGCCACCGCTCCCTGTCCCCGCCGCTCTGGCGATCTTCGCCGCGGACCACGGAGTCCACGCCAGAGGCGTGAGCCCGTGGCCCCAGGAGGTCACCCTGCAGATGGTCGGCAACTTCCTCGCGGGCGGTGCCGTGGCCAACGCCTTCGCCGCCCAGGTCGGCGCCTCGGTGACGGTCGTCGACGTCGGCGTGGCCGCCGACCTCGACCCCGCGCCCGGCCTGACGATCAGCAAGGTCGCGTACGGCACGGCCGACCTGTCCCGGGGACCGGCGATGACCCCCGAGCAGGCGACCGCGGCCCTGGAGGCGGGGATGGCCGTGGCCCGCGCCCTGGTCGAGGGGGGTGCCCGCTGCCTGATCACCGGGGACATGGGCATCGCCAACACCACCGCCTCGGCCGCGCTGATCTGCGCGTTCACCGGTCACGAGGCGGCCGTCGTGACCGGCAGGGGCACCGGTGTCGACGACGAGACCCTGGCACGCAAGGTCGAGGTGGTCCGCGAGGCCCTCCGGGTGAACGGCCTGGAGCCCGAGTGGAACGGCGCCTCCAGGGTTCTCGCCCCGGCCTCCGGGAGGTCCGCCCTGGAGACGCTGGCCGCGGTCGGCGGCCTGGAGCACGCGGCGATCGCCGGGTTCGTCCTCGCCGGGGCCGCTCTTCGCGTACCGGTCATCCTGGACGGTGTCATCGCGGGGGCGGCGGCGCTGGCGGCGGCGGCGCTGGCCCCCGGTGTCGTCGACCACTGCGTGGCGGGCCACCGTTCGGCCGAGCCCGGTCACGCCGTCGCCCTGGACCACCTCGGGCTGCGTCCCCTGGTCGAGCTGGAACTCCGGCTCGGCGAGGGTACGGGCGGCCTGCTCGCCCACCCTCTCGTCTGCGCGGCCGTCAGGGTGATGCACGAGGTCGCGACCTTCGATTCCGCCGGTGTGACGGACAAGGAAGCCTGATCTACGGAAGGCTTGGGCCGGCGGATTGACAGCGGTCAGCCCTTCCTTGACAGCTGTTAACACGGGAGCAGCGAAGAGGGCGCCGTTAGCCGGTAGGTTTACCTCTTAGCACGCCATGCCTCACAATTCCTCGCGAACGGGAGATCTGTCGTCATGTCGCCCTACCTGCTTGGCTTGCGCCTCTCCGGGCGGCGAGTGCTCGTCGTGGGTGGAGGGCGCGTCGCCCAGCGGCGGGTGCCGGCACTGCTCGACGCGGGAGCCCTGGTCACCATCGTCTCGACGAGTGTCACGCACGCCCTCGACGACCTCATCGCGACGGGCCGGGTGACCTGGGAGACCAGGCGCTACCAGGTCGGCGACGTCGACGGCGCCTGGCTCGTGCAGGCCTGCACGAACGACCGCGCGGTGAACGCCGCGGTGGCCGCGGAGGCCGAGGCCAAGCGGATCTGGTGCGTACGCGCCGACGACAAGGACGCCTCGGCGGCCTGGACCCCGGCCAGCGGCAAGGTGGACGAGATCAGCGTGGCGATCACCGCCGGAGGCGACCCCCGCCGCGCCGCCGGGATCAGGGACGCCGTCGTCGGAGCCCTCAGGGACGGCACGGTCGACGCCCGGCGCAACCGCGCCAAGCCGGTGGGCGTCGCCCTGGTCGGCGGCGGGCCCGGCGATCCCGGCCTGATCACGGTTCGCGGGCGGCAGCTGCTGGCCCAGGCCGACGTGGTCGTCGCCGACCGCCTCGCGCCGCAGGCCCTGCTCGACGAGCTCTCCCCGGACGTCGAGCTGATCGACGCCGCGAAGATCCCCTACGGCCGCTACATGGCCCAGGAGAGGATCAACGAGCTGCTGGTCGAGCACGCCAAGCAGGGCAAGTTCGTGGTCCGGCTCAAGGGAGGCGACCCGTTCGTCTTCGGCCGTGGCGGCGAGGAGATGCTCGCCTGCGCCCGCGAGGGCATCCCGGTCATGGTGGTTCCCGGCATCACCAGCCCGGTCGCGGTGCCCGCCGCCGCCAACGTGCCGGTGACACACCGTGGTGTGAGCCAGGAATTCCACGTGATCTCCGTGCACGTCCCGCCGGGTGACGAGAGATCCACCGTCGACTGGCCCAATTTGGCCAGATCCGGCGGCACGCTGGTGCTTATGATGGCGGTCGAACGGATCGGAGCGATCGCCGAAACGCTGATCCATGACGGACGTTCGCCGGAAACTCCCGTAATGGTGGTACAGGACGGTACCCTTCCGACCCAACGCGCTCTTTACGCCACGCTATCCACCGTGGCGGAGCGCGTGAGCGCGGCTGGGATTCGGCCACCTGCGATCGTGATCGTCGGCGATGTCGTGAAGGTCGGCCAGGAGGTCGAGATGGTTCGAGCGGAGCGAGTACCGTGAAATCGGCGTCCAACAGGCCCCCTCACTCAGGTGGTGGCCGTGACCCTCGCCTTGCCGGCACCCCCCAGGAGCCACCCGACGGCACCCCGTCGGATGACAAGGAATCCCCCGGCGAGCAGACGGTGACCTTCGGCGCCATCCGCGCCGACGACGACGCGGCCTCCGTCCGCGCCCGCGGCCAGTCCCCCGCGACCCAGCCCGGAGCGGCCACTCCTGGAACAGCCGCTCCCGGAGCGGTTCCTCCCGGCACGGCCGCGCCCGGAGCGCCCGGCGGCGGCCCCGCCGCGCTCCGGAGCCGGATGGCCGGTCCCGGAGCCCCTGGCGGCGTGACCGGTCCGGGGGGCCCAGGTGGCCTGACCGGTCCGGGGGCGCCGGGTGGCGTGACCGGCCCCGCCGCGTCCTCGGGCAGGGCGGCGGGCCCCGCCGGGCCGGCCCGGACAGGTGCCTCCGCGCCCCAGGCCGGGGCGAGCGATCCCGCGGCCCCGCCCGCCCCAGAAGAGGCGATGGCGGCCTTCCGCGCCGCCGCGGCGGCCGCCCAGGCCAAGATCGAGGCCATCACCACCTCCCGCGAGGCGCCCCCCACTTCCCCGCACCCCCAGGGCGGCCGTCCGGCGACCCCCTCACGAGGCGGCCCCGCCGTGGCTCCGCCCGGTACGGCTCCCGGTTCTCGTGAGGGCAGTCCGGTGGCTCCCGGTTCTCGTGGAGGCGGTCCGGGTGCGGCTCCCGGTCAGGGGACTCTTGGTTCTCGCGGTGGCGGTCTAGGTGTAGCTCCCGGTCAGGGCGCTCCCGGTTCTCGCGGTGGCGGCCCCGGTGCGGCTCCCGGTCAAGGTGCTCCTGGTTCTCGCGGGGGCAGTCCCGTCGCGGCCCCCGGTCAGGGCACTCCCACCCCCCCGAACGCTTACCGTCCCGGCGCCCCCGCCTCGCCGGGCGTCCCTCGCACGCCCGGCCCCGCCACGCCTCCCCCCGGTGCTCCCGGTGCTCCTGGCGTTCCCCGAGGGGGCGTTCCCGGCTCTCGCGGCGGCCCCGCCGCGGCTCCAGGCCAGGGCGCTCCCGGTCAGGGCGTTCCAGGTCAGGGCGTTCCCGGCTATCCGAACGCCCCCCGAGGGGGCACCCCTGGCTCGCCAGGCGCCGCCCGCGGTGCCGCTGCTCCCGGCCCCCGAGGTGTCCCGGCCGCGCCGGGCGCTCCCGCCTCTCCGGGCGTGCCTCGTGGAGGAGCTCCCACCGCTTCTCCGGGCGGTCCCCGAGGACAGGGCGCTCCCGGTTCCGCGGGGGTCTCCCGCGAGGACACCGCTCCCGGCGCTCCCGGCGCGCTCTTTCGTCCGGGCGCTCCCGTCCCGCCGGGCGTTTCTCGTACGCCCGGCCCTGTCCCGCCAGGTGCTTCTCGTGCGCCCGGCTCCGCCACGCCTTCCTCCGGCGCCCCCGGGGCTTCCGCCTCCCCGGCCACCGCCCCCGGCGCGGCCTTCCGTCCGGGTGCCCCCATCTCTACGGGCGTTCCCCGAGACGGGGACGTCGCCGACAACGCTCCCGGCGCGATTTTCCGGCCGGGTGCCCCCGTCCCCCCGAGCCCTCGTACAGGCGACCCCGCCACGCCCTCGCCCGGTGGCGCCGGAAGTGAGACTCCGGGTTACACCCCGTGGAAGGCCACGGCCCCCGCGGCCCGGGGAGACGCCGACGCCTCCCGTACGGCGGAGGA
This sequence comes from Streptosporangium sp. NPDC002721, assembly GCF_042888905.1. Classification (NCBI taxonomy): domain Bacteria; kingdom Bacillati; phylum Actinomycetota; class Actinomycetes; order Streptosporangiales; family Streptosporangiaceae; genus Streptosporangium; species Streptosporangium sp. NPDC002721. Next base: position 78,230 of record NZ_JBIAQI010000011.1, on the reverse strand, counting down.
GGACGAGCGGTCCCGCCCCGAGGGCGCTCCGCCCCTTCGCGTGAGCAGGACCGGCGAGGAGCCGGAGCGGTCCGGGAAGGACGCGGAACGTGACGAGGTCGCCTTCATTCTCGGCACGACCACCGAGAAGCCGCGCGACGGCTCCGAGGGGGGCCCGGAGAGTGACGGCGGGACGCCCGGCGCCGGCCAGGCCGAGGATCACGTCGAGGCCGGACAGCCCCTGACAGACGGCGAGGACGGTGAGCCCCACGCGGGCGGCGAGCCCGCCGGCACCGCGCGGACCGATGACGTTCCCGAGGCCACTGCCGAGAGCACCGACGGTGTCCGGAGCGACGGCCGTGACGATCTCCTGTCCCAGGACGAGGCCGGGGACGAGGTCGAGGATGGGGACGAACTCACCGAGATCGACGACGCCCGGACCGGTGACGCGGCCCCGCGAGCCGTCGAGACCGGCGAGGAGGCCCGGCGCGACGCCGGACCCACCGGGACCGACGACGAGACCGCGAACGACGAGACCGGGCGCGACACCGATACCGCCGGTACCGCTGAGACCGGCGGCACCGGCGACCGGACCGCGACCGACCCTGAGCCCTTCAAGACCACCGATGAGACGCGGGACGAGGACGACGGGGACGACGGGGACGACGGGGACGACGGGGACGAGGCCATCGGGGCCGCCGACGAGGCTGGGACCACCAACGGCGACACCGAGACCGAGGAGACCCGGGCCGAGGACGGCGCGGGGTCGCCGGGTGGCCGGACGCGGGAGACCTCGCTTCCCGAGGCCGTCTCCGAGGCGCTGAGCAGCGCGCTCACCGCCGTACGAACCGGTGTCACCGACCTCAGCTTCGGCCTGGACCTTCCCGGGGCGGAGGAGGCCAGGCGGGTCCGGAGCGAGATCCTGGCCCAGCTCGACGACTACGTGATCCCCCGTGTCCACACGAGCACCGCGCCCGCGCTCGTCGTGGTCGCGGGCTCCACCGGCGCGGGCAAGTCCACGCTCCTCAACACCCTGGCCAACGCCAAGGTCAGCGCGACCGGCGTGCGCCGCCCGACGACCGGGACGCCCGTTCTGGCCTGCCACCCCGACGACCACGAGTGGTTCGCCAAGGGCGACCTGCTCGGCAGCCTCCGGCGGCTCAGCGAGCCCGACCCCGAGGGTGCGTCCGGGGGCCTCGTGCTCGTCTCCACCGAACGCCTCCCCGCGGGCGTGGCCCTGCTCGACACCCCCGACATCGACTCGGTCGTCGAGGAGCACCACGAGATCGCCCACCGCATGCTCGACGCGGCCGATCTGTGGATCTTCGTCACCACCGCCGCCCGGTACGCCGACGCCCCGGCCTGGCGGCTGCTCCGCCTGGCCAAGGAGCGCGGGGCCCGGCTGGCCATCGTGCTCTCCCGGGTCCCGCCCAGGTCCCAAGAAGTGATCAACAAGCACTTCGTCAGGATGCTCACCGAGTACGGTCTCGGCGAGGTCGACCGGTTCGTCATCAACGAGAGCAAGGTCACCGACGGGATGCTCCCCGACGACGAGGTGAGCGAGCTGCGCCTCTGGCTGACCGAGCTGTCGGTCGACGACCGGCGCCGCGCGCAGGCCGTGCAGGCGACCCTGGACGGGGTGCTGAACAGCTTCCGCACCCGTGTCCCCGCGCTGGCCAAGCAACTGGAGATCCAGGTCGCCTTCCGGAGGGACCTGCGCGGCGACGTGGACGGCGCCTACGCCCGCGCGCTGGCCGAGATCGACAAGAGCACCGGGGACGGTTCGCTGCTCCGGGGCGAGGTGCTCGCCCGCTGGCAGGACTTCGCCGGATCCGGCGACCTCATGCGTACCCTCCACCTGCGCAGGCCGAGCCGCTTCGGCGGCAAGGGCAACCAGCAGGCGCCCGAGCGGCTCAGCGGCCTGAAGTCCGCGCTGCGGGCGGGGCTGGAGTCGGTGGTCGTCTCGGCGGCGCACCGGGCGGCGGAGGAGACCTCCTCGCGCTGGCTGAACCGTCCGGGCGCGCAGGAGGCCCTGGCGTCGGCACCGAGCCTCGGCCGCGCGTCCGACGAGCTGCTGCGCAGGACCGGCCGGACCATCGCGGCCTGGCAGGAGCACATCATCGAGTTGATCCGCACCGAGGGGGTGACCAAGCGGTCGGTCGCCAGGGTGATCTCGTTCGACGTCGAGTCCCTGTCGCTGATCCTGACCATCGGGCTGCTCGGTTACGGCTCCTCGGACGCGCAGAACGGCACCGGGGCGCTGCCGCAGCGGCTGGTGCACGCGCTGCTCGGCGCGGAGTCGCTGCGCAACATCGGCGTGAAGGCCCGGAGCGATCTCCGAGCCCGGATCGGCATGCTCTTCGACGACGAGATGGCGCGTTACGCCCAGGCTCTCGACGGTGCGGGCATACCTGACGAATCCGCCGCCACCCGCCTTTACCAGGCAACGTACAACCTTGAGGTCGCCCGATGAGTGTTGGCACCACCCAGTCACGCCAGGGTCTCGGCAGCCGGCTCGCCGCGCTGGCTCGGATCGTGGAGCTGGGGCCGGGCAAGGTCGAGCCCAAGCTCCTCACCGACGCGGGGCAGCTGCTGCTGCGCGCCGGTGACAGGCTCAAGCTCTCCGCCGACCACACGGTGGTCGCGCTCGCGGGAGGCACCGGCAGCGGCAAGTCGACCCTGTTCAACTCGATCTCCGGCCTGGAGTTGTCGCCGACGGGGGTACGCCGCCCCACCACGGCCCGTACGCACGCCTGCGTCTGGGGCCTGGACGGCGCGGGCCCGCTGCTCGACTGGCTGCAGATCCAGTGGCGGCACCGCTTCGCGCGGGCCAGCGCCCTGGACCGGGGCGAGAGCCAGCTTCACGGGCTGATCCTGCTCGACCTGCCCGACCACGACTCCATCCGGGCGCTGACCGACACCGAGGCCGACCGGCTGATCCAGGTCGCCGACCTCGTCGTGTGGGTCCTCGACCCGCAGAAGTACGCCGACGCCTCCACGCACCGGCGCTACGTGACCGATCTGGCGGGGCACGAGGCGGTGACGATCTTCGTACTCAACCAGGCCGACCGGCTCGACCAGGAGGAACTGGCCGAGTGCGTCGCGGACCTTGACGGCCTGCTCCGCCGCGAGGGGGTCGAGCACCCGGTGATCGTCACCACCTCGGCGATCACGGGCAGGGGCGTCGACGACCTCAAGGCCGTCCTCGCCGAGACCGTTTCCAAGCGCAGGGCCGCGACCCAGCGGCTGGAGGCCGACCTCGGCCGGCTGACGCTCCGCCTCACGAAGATCATGCCCGCCGAAGGCACGTCCGCTCCGCCCTCCTCCATCGACGACGCCCGCAGGATCGGTCTCACCGACGCTCTCTGCGACGCGGTCGGCGTCCCCGCGGTCGGCGAGGCGATGGAGAACGTCTACGCCGAGCGATCAGGCGAGTGGGTCGGCTGGCCCTACACCCGCTGGGCCTCCAAGCTCCGTCCCGACCCGCTGAGCAGCCTGCGCCTGGGCAAGCTGCGAGACGAGATCCACGGCCTGACCGGCGGCTCGGTCAGCGCGCAGCCCGCCGAGGTGGACACCGCCGTCCAGGCGCTCACCGACGGCCTGAGCTCGGGCATGCACGAGGCGTGGCAGAACGGGATCAGGGACGCCGCGCGTTCCCGCTCCTCGCAGCTGCCGGAGGTGCTCTCCGAGGAGCTGTCCGAGGTCGCGCCGCGGCTGGACAGGGTTCCGGGCTGGTGGCGGTTGCTCCTGGCCTGGCAGTACTTCCTGGTCCTGCTCTTCGTCGCGGGCTTTGTCTGGGTCGGTACGGCCCTCACCTACGGCGTGTTCGAATCCGGGAACCCCCCGGAGGGGCTGGAGGTGTTCGGCGACGCGGCCTCGTTGCCGTGGGTCGGATTGATGATCTTCTCTGTCCTGGGGCTGGGCCTGCTCACCGCGATGGCCAGCCGCAACTTCGTCGTGCTCGGCGCGGGCAACGAGCGTGACGCGCTGGAACGCGAGATGCGCCGCAGGGTCGCCGGGGTCGCCGAGAGCATGGTGATCGAGCCGGTGGAGCGGGAGCTGACCCGCTACAACGAGTTCTACTCGGCCATGCGGGGCCTGCGAGGCTGACCCGTTCCGTCCTCCTCGCCCGGGGGCGAACGAGGCCAGGTCGTCCACCTCGCTGCGGGCGAGTGGGACCGGTTTGTCCACCTCTCTGCGGGCGAGTGACACCGGGTTGTCCACAGCCCTCGCACGCTCTTCGGGCTTGTCCACAGAACGCGATTCGGTAATCCGTGCGGGGGGTGGGCCGGGCCATCGTGTCCTTCATGCCGCCGGCATTCGGCCGGCTCTCATGGGAGGCACGATGAACGACATCTACGTCACGCTGACCGGTAACGTCGCGGCCCCGCCGCGCCAGCACACCTTCCCCGACGGCTCGCGGGTGACCTCGCTCAAGGTCGCCTCGACGAGCCGTTACTTCGATCGCGAGAACCAGCAGTGGCGCAACGGTGAGACGACCTACTTCGGCGTCCGCTGCTTTCGCGGGCTGGCCGACAACGTCGCGCAGTCGGTCCATCTGGGCCAGCCGGTCGTGGTCCAGGGACGACTGCGGATCCGCGAGTTCGCCCACGAGGGAGAGCGCCGGTTCATGCCCGAGGTGGAGGCCAACTCGCTCGGCCACGACCTGCGCTGGGGGCTCGGGAGCTTCACCAAGCCGCAGCGCAGCGGGCCGGTCGCGGCTCTCGGCAGCGCGGAGCGGATCGAGCTCGACCGGGAGACCTCCGACTGGGCCATGAGCGGCGGCGCCCCTGTCGCGGCCGGTGCCGTCGGTGTCCTGTCCCTGCTGAAGACCGGCTTCGACGACGAGGCGCCCTCCCCGCGTGAGCCGGAGATCACGCCGGACGGTGAGGCGGCCGAGGTTCCGCTGTGCGAGGCGGCTCGCGAGCCGGTCGAGGATCACGAGCCGGTCGAGGATCGTGAGCGTGCCGGGCAGGGGCACGAGCCTGCCGGGAAGGCGGCGGCCGAGGGAGAGGCCGTGGCGAGGCGGGGAAGGACCGGGAAGAGCACGACGGCGAGGCGGCAGGACGCGGTGGGGACGAGGGGCTCGGGAGCGGGGGGCTCGGGAGCGGGGGAGGAGACGGCCGGAGGCATGGCGGATGCGGTGAGGATTCGCCCGGATGCGGGCGATGAGACGCCCTGGCCGACACAGGAGAGCGTGGCGGCCTGAGCCGTTTTCCACTGGAACGCCCGGTTTCACCGGGAGGTCCGGGCCTCGGGCCTTCCGGTGGACCGGCGTTCACGGCCGGAACGCCGGTGTGAAGAAGGGTTCGGAGACGGCGTCGACCCAGGTGAGGAGGGCGCCGGTTCGGAAAGGAAGGCGATTCGGGCAGGGAGCTGAGCGAGGGCAGGGCGCCGGTTCGAGCAGGAAGGTGGTTCGGGCATGGGGCTGAGCGAAGGCAGGAGGTCCTGACCTGAGGGGCCGGAGGGAGAGGAACGACGCTGGAGGCCGGAGGGAGAGAACGCTGGGGGAGAGGGGCCGGAGGGGAAGGGCGGGGCGAGGAGGGGGAATGGGGGCGGGGGTTCGGGTGGGCAGAGCGTTCGGCGGAGCGTCTGGTGGAGCGGGAACTTCGCGGAGGGGAGGCCTGGTGCGGGCGGATTGAGGGGGCATCGGCCGGACGCGGTCGGTGTCTCGCCGCGGCAGCGCGGTGACGCCGAGATAACCGGCCGATGGTCTTGCCCGTGTCAGATGCCGAGACACCTGTTAGGTCCAGGTCACGCCCCGCAGCATGGCTTGCTCCTTTCCCACACGGCCCGCTCGCCGAGCGAGCGGTTTCCAAGTCGTGGGTCAACCGGTGGGCTGACTCACTCTGTCAAAGGTAGCGGTTACCATCGCGCGTCGCACACTCCGCAACTATTGTGTTACACATCGTTAGTCGGAGAGGGGGACGACATGGCGGCTCCCAGTCACACGTCGGTCAAACCGCGCGACGGCATGACACCCTTGGTCGATCGGTGGCCCTTGCTGGGGCAGCGTCGCCCGCTGGTCGGCTACCTCTGCGGGATAGTAGCGCTGGATCTCGCCGCGATCGCGTTCTTCTCGATAACCGGTGTTTTCCGCTGGTCCGATGTGCTGACCTTCACCGCGCTGATGGCGTGCGGAGCCGTGTGCATCGAGGCGACCCGGAGGCTCGGCATGCCCGCGGGCGTCTACCGTGATCTGCTCTCCGCCTGGTGGCTGCCCGCCGCACTGCTCCTCCCGCCCCTCTACGCCCTCCTGGCGCCCATCCCGCTCCAGTTCCTGCTGCAGAAGCGGGTGCGCGCGACGGTGGTCTACCGGCGGGTCGTCAGCTCCGCGGCGATCGGCCTGGCCGGATGCGCGGCCTCCCTGCTCTTCCACGCCGTGGTCGGCGACCTGAACGCGCTGACCAGGGGCGAGGGCGGGCCGATCCTGGTGGCCGTCGGCTGCGCGGTGCTGTTCACGGTGGTCAACACCGCGCTGATCGCCGTCGCCGCCCACACCGCCGACCCCGACAGCCGCTGGCGGGAGGTCCTGTGGAACCGGGAGAACCTGCTCCTGGACGTCGTCGAGCTCTGTCTCGGTGTCCTCGTCTCCATCACCTGCGGGCTCAACCCGGCCCTGCTGGTCCTGGCGCTGCCCCCGGTGGTGCTGCTGCAGCGCAGCCTGCTGCACGCCCAGCTCCAGGCGGCGGCCCGCACCGACCTCAAGACGGGCCTGCTGAACGCCGCGGCCTGGCAGCGGGAGGCCGACACCGAGATCGTCAGGGCGCGTCGCACGGGGGAGACGCTCGCGTTGCTGATCGTCGACATCGACCACTTCAAGAGGGTCAACGACACCTACGGCCACCTGATCGGCGATCAGGTGCTCGTCGGGGTGGCCGACACCATCCGCAGCCAGCTGCGCGACTACGACGTGGTGGGCCGGTTCGGCGGCGAGGAGTTCGTCGTCCTGCTGCCCAGGGCCGACGTGACCGAGGCCCGCAGGGTCGCCGAGCGGCTGCGCTCCCGGGTGGGGCGGATGGCGGTTCCCGCCGACGAGAACATGATCACCGTGACCATCTCGGTCGGTGTCGCGATCATGAGCGTGCACGGGGACGACCTGATCGAGCTGCTCGCCGCGGCCGACCTGGCTCTTTATCGTGCCAAGGAGCTCGGCCGCGACCAGATCTGCCTGCCCGCCACCGTGGTGCCCCCGGCCCGCAGGCCCGGATCCGACGCCGCACCCGGCTGAACTCCCGAGCCCTGTCCAGGGCCGCCCCTAGCTGAACTCCCCAGGCCCTAAACTAAAGGCATGCCGGAGTACATCTACACACTGCAGCGCGTGCGCAAGGCGCACGGCGACAAGGTCGTCCTCGACGACGTGACGCTGTCGTTCCTGCCGGGCGCCAAGATCGGTGTCCTGGGCCCCAACGGCACCGGAAAGTCGACGCTGCTGAAGATGATGGCGGGCCTGGAGCAGCCGTCCAACGGCGACGCCCGGCTCATGCCCGGCTTCACCGTCGGCATGCTTCAGCAGGAGCCCCCCCTCAACGAATCCAAGACCGTCCTCGGCAACGTCGAAGAGGGCGTCGCCGAGACCAAGGCGATGCTCGACCGCTTCAACGAGATCGCCGAGCTGATGGCCACCGACTACAGCGACGAGCTCCTCAACGAGATGGGCAAGCTCCAGGACGCCCTCGACCACCGTAACGGCTGGGATCTCGACAGCCAGCTGGAGCAGGCGATGGACGCCCTTCGCTGCCCCCCGCCGGAGGCCGAGGTCACCCAGCTCTCCGGTGGCGAGCGCCGCCGAGTCGCCCTCTGCAAGCTGCTCCTGGAGCAGCCCGACCTGTTGCTGCTCGACGAGCCCACCAACCACCTCGACGCCGAGAGTGTCCAGTGGCTGGAGTCGCACCTGGAGAAATACCCGGGCACCGTCCTGGCCGTCACCCACGACCGCTACTTCCTGGACAACGTGGCCAACTGGATCCTGGAGCTCGACCGGGGCCGCTGCCACCCCTACGAGGGCAACTACTCCACCTACCTGGAGGCCAAGGCGGCGCGGCTCAAGCTTGAGGGCCAGAAGGACGCCAAGCGCAAGAAGCGCCTGGAGGAGGAGCTGGAGTGGGTCCGCTCCAACGCCAGGGCCCGCCAGACCAAGAGCCGGGCGCGCCTCCAGCGCTACGAGGAGATGGCCGCCGAGGCCGACAAGCACCGCAAGCTCGACTTCGAGGAGATCCAGATCCCGCCGGGCCCGCGCCTGGGGACCACGGTCATCCGGTCCGAGAAGCTCACCAAGGGCTTCGAGGAGCGGGTCCTGATGGAGAACCTCTCCTTCGACCTCCCGCGTAACGGCATCGTCGGCATCATCGGCCCGAACGGTGTCGGAAAGACCACCCTGTTCCGGATGATCACCGGCAGCGAGACGCCCGACAACGGCGAGATCGTCATCGGCGACACCGTCAAGATCTCCTACGCCGACCAGAGCAGGGGCGGGATCGACCCGTCCAAGAACGTCTGGGAGGTCGTCTCCGACGGGCTCGACTACATCAAGGTCGGCCAGGTCGAGATGCCGTCCCGCGCCTACATCGCGGCGTTCGGGTTCAAGGGCCCGGACCAGCAGAAGAAGGCGGGCATCCTGTCCGGCGGAGAGCGCAACCGGCTCAACCTGGCGCTCACCCTCAAGCAGGGCGGCAACGTGCTGCTGCTCGACGAGCCCACCAACGACCTCGACACCGAGACGCTCTCCAGCCTGGAGAACGCGTTGCTGGAGTTCCCCGGCTGCGCGGTCATCACCTCGCACGACCGGTGGTTCCTCGACCGCATCGCCACCCACATCCTCGCGTGGGAAGAGGGCTCCAACTGGTTCTGGTTCGAGGGCAACTACGCCGACTACGAGAAGAACAAGATCGAGCGTCTGGGTGCCGACGCGGCCAGGCCGCACCGCGTCACCTACCGCAAGCTCACCCGCGACTGACCCCGGTCCCGGAGACCGGGCCGGTCTCCGTGCCGGTCTCTGTGCCGGAGTTCCGCACCTGACACGGGTCCGCCCGCGACGGGTGCGGCCCGGCCGGGTGTGCCCGGCACGCTTCCGACGAGCCCCCGATGCCCCGCCGCGCGGCGGGCACCGGGGGCTCGCTACGGTTCTGGGTGTGTTTGGACAGAGAATCGCGGACGGCGTCGGCCATGGTCACCGGCATGTGTTCCCCAGGGCCGTCAGGTTCGCCGACATCGACTCGCTGGGACACGTCAACAACGTGCGGTTCCTCGACTATCTGGAGGACGCGCGGCTGGCGCTGTTCCACGTCGACCCCCACCGCGAGGGCGTCGAGCCGTTCAAGGGGCTGGTGATCGCCCGGCACGAGATCGACTATCTGCGTCCCCTCACCCTCCGCCCCGATCCGGTCCGGGTGGAGTCGTGGGTGACGGAGATCCGGCCGGTGCGGTTCACCCTCTCGTACGAGATCCGCGATGATGAGGAGATCTTCGTCAGGGCCCGCTCGGTGCTCGTGGCCTACGACGTGGGGAGTGCCTCCCCGCGACGGTTGAACCAGGATGAGCTCGCCTACCTGGGCAGGTTCGCCGGCGCCTGAGGCCGGGGGGTCGATGCCGGAAGCAAGCCTGCGGGCGTGCCGTCCGCCCGTGAAGCGTCCGCCGCTCCTTGCCGGGGAATCGACGCGTCCGCTCCCCGTGAAGCGTCCGCCGTTTCTCCTCGGGGAGCGGACGCCATCCCTGCGGCGCGTCCGCCCGCCCATGACAGGCGGGCGGCGCGCACGAGGAAGCCTCAGGCGTCGGGGGTGTACAGCCAGGCAGCGGTGTCCGGCAGGAGCAGGTGGCCGTCCACCGGGGCGCTGCCGATCAGGACGCGGTCGTGCGGCGGCAACTGCACCGGCTCGGAACCGCAGTTGATGACGCAGGTCAGGGGACCTCGACGGAAGATGAGGGCGTCCTCGGGGGCGTCCAGCCAGGTGATCTCGTCGGGCAGCGTGCCGCGCAGCTCGCGACGGGCGCGCAGGGCCTCCTGGTAGAAGCTCAGCGTCGATCCCGGGTCGTTCGACTGGCGCTCGGCGGAGAGCACGACCCACTCGACCGGCTGGGGCAGCCAGGGCCGTGTCCCCTCGGGGGAGAAGCCGTAGGGCTCGGCCACGCCGGACCAGGGGAGGGGGACCCGGCAGCCGTCACGGCCGGGCAGCTCTCCCTTGGAGCGGGCGAAGATGGGATCCTGGCGGGCCTCCGGGGGAAGATCCTTCACCTCGGGGAGGCCTAGTTCCTCCCCCTGGTAGAGATATGCCGAGCCCGGCAGGGCGAGCATGGCGAGCAGGGCCGCACGGGCCCGGGACAGGCCCGTCGTGGAGTTGGCCAGGCCGCCGCCGTACCGGGTCACGTGGCGGACCACGTCGTGGTTGGAGAGCACCCAGGTGGGAGCGGTCACGGCGGCCAGCGTGTCATCGATGATCTTCTTGAACGCGGGCCCGGACCAGGGCGCCTCCAGCCAGGCGAAGTTGAAGCTCTGGTGCAGCTCGTCGGGGCGGACGTACAGCGCGAGGTCCTCGGCGGAGTCGGTCCAGACCTCGCCGATGGCCATCCGCTCGCCCTCGTAGGAGTCGAGCACCTTGCGCCAGTCGCGGTAGACCTCGTGCACCTCAGGCTGTCCCCAGATCGGCGACTTGGCCTTGAACGCCTGTCCCTCCGGAGGGGTGTCCGGCAGCCCCTCGGCCTTGTACAGGCCCATCGCCACGTCGATCCTGAACCCGTCCACCCCCCGGTCGAGCCAGAACCGCAGCACGTCCAGGAACTCGGAGCGCACCTCGGGGTTGCGCCAGTTGAAGTCGGGCTGCTCCGGGGCGAAGAGGTGGAGGTACCACTGCCCGTCGGGCGTCTTGCTCCAGGCCGGGCCGCTGAAGGTCGACTGCCAGTTGTTGGGCGGCAGGTCCCCGCCGTCGCGGAAGACGTAGCGGTCGCGTCCCTCGCCCCGAAGCGCGGCCTGGAACCACTCGTGGGCGGAGGAGCTGTGGTTCGGGACGATGTCGACGATCACCCGCAACCCGAGCCGGTGTGCCTCGGAGACGAGCTCGTCGAAGTCGGCGAGCGTGCCGAAGAGCGGGTCGACGTCGCGGTAGTCGGCCACGTCGTAGCCGCCGTCGGCCATGGGGGAGCGGTAGAAGGGGGTCAGCCAGATCGCGTCCACGCCGAGTTCGGCGAGGTACGGCAGGCGCTGCCTGATGCCGGGCAGATCGCCGACGCCGTCTCCGGAGGCGTCGGCGAAGCTGCGAACGTAGATCTCGTAGACGACGGCGTCACGCCACCAGGGGGTTTCCATGTGCATGGGTTGCCCCCGCTCGGCGGGGTTTATGCGTCGCGGCCCCCGACGGTGCGGTGTTTCACTCCGCCGGGGGCGTTGACCGTGCGATGGGCCGGAGCATAGGGACGCTGACCGTCCGTGTGGCGGTCCGAAGCGTCGGAGGCGCCGACCGTGCGACGGCCGGGAGTCCCGCGAGGGGCCCCGGCCGTGCCGTGGTCTACGCCTCGGGGGCGTTGACCATGCTGTGCGCCGCGTACACGAGATAGTCCCAGAGACGCTTCTCCAGCTCGTCGGGGAGCTGCAGGGAGATCACCGCGTCGTGCATGTGCCGGAGCCAGGCGTCGCGCTCGGCCGAGCGGATGACGAACGGGTTGTGCCGCATCCGCAACCGGGGGTGGCCACGCTGGGTGCTGTAGGTGTTGGGGCCACCCCAGTATTGGATGAGGAAGAGGCGGAGTCGTTCCTCGGCGCCTTCGAGGTCTTCCTCGGGATACAACGGCAGGAGGATCGGGTCGGTCACCACTCCCTGGTAGAAGCGGTGCACCAGACGCCTGAAGGCCTCCTCGCCGCCGACGGCGTCGTAGAAGGACTGGGGTTCCTCGGGGGTAGCGGACACGGCTCCAGCCTAATTGACGTCAGGCGGCGATCGTGATGTCGGCCCGGTCGAGGGCTGCCTTGATCCGCAGGCGGAGCTCGCGGGCGACCTCGGCCTGCCGGGAGGGGATGGTCTTGGCGCTGACCCGGAAGATGATGGCGGTGTCGGAGATCTGCTCGATGCCCCAGACCTGCGGCTCCTCGACGATGATCGAGTCGCGGAAGGCCGGTTCGTTCCACATCTCGTCGGCGACCTCCTTGAGGAGGTCACGGACCACGGGGATCTCCGAGGCGTACGCCACCGGCACGTCGACCGTGGCGCGCGACCAGCCCTGGGACTCGTTGCCGACCCGGGTGATCGTGCCGTTGCGGATGTACCAGACCCGGCCGTCGGCGTCGCGCAGGCGGGTGATGCGCAGGGTGACCGCCTCCACGGTGCCGATCGCGGCACCCGCGTCGATCACGTCGCCCACGCCGTACTGGTCCTCGAGGAGCATGAACATGCCGGCGATGAAGTCCTTGACGAGCTCCTGGGCGCCGAAGCCGATCGCCACGCCCAGGATGCCGACGCTGGTCAGCAGGGGGGCGATGGGGACGGAGAGGCGTTCGAGGACGGTCAGCACGGCGGTGCCCAGGATGATGATCGAGGCGACGTGCCTGAGCACCGAGCCGATGGTCTCGGCCCGCTGCCTGCGCCGCTCGGCCACGATCGCGTCGAGGCCCTCGGGGGTGATCGTCTCCCTGCCGCGCAGCCGCCCCGCCAGGGACGTGCGCTCGCTGGACGCCCGGCGCACCACCCGGGCGATCAGCCGGTGCGCCACGTTGCGCAGGATCAGCGCGATGACCACGACCAGCGTGATGGCGATCAGGCCCGCGATCACGGGCGCCACCCAGTCGACGGCCGCGGGCACCAGCATCTTCACGAAGTCGCAGATTACCCCACCACCGTTCCCGCACCCCTTTGTTAAGCCCGCGCTCATGTCGAGAAGGTTCTCGACGACGGCCTCCGGACCGGAGGTCGGGGTGGGGCTGGGGGTGGGGACGGGCGTGGGGGAAAGCAGGAACACGGAGTGGATCCCTCTCGGATCGGATCGACAGGCCGGTTGGGTGAATCATGCGACCTACCCATATTGCCGATCGAACCGGTCTCCGTCACATCACGCCGGGGAAGACGGGGACATCCTGGTCTAGGGCCGCGGGGGCGGACCCGGATGCCCCGGTGACGGGACGACCCGGACGGGGCACGCACCCGGAAGCGTGCCCCGTACCGTTCCCGAAAGGGATCCCTCCGGTCACCGCCCGGACGAGATGTCGGACGGCAGCCTTTGCTCTGCAGCAGTTCGTGGGCTTCGGCTCGCGAGAGCCTCCGCGTTCCGGAACGTGTTCCTGGACGTGTTCCGGACGATGTTCCTGAATGTGTTCCGACAGCGTCCCAGCCGCGTTCCCGAGGTTCCCGAGGTTCTCGAAGTTCCCGCGGGTCCCGAGGTTCCCGCGGGTCCCGAAGTTTCCGCAGGTCCTCGATGTGTTTCCGCGGGTGGGAGTTCGCGCGTGTCGGACGGACGATTCGGAGCCGGCGGGGTGCCCAGCGTCCGAGGACGCTCCGCACCGGTCACCCCGCCGGCTCCGTCGAGCCACGGCAGGCGCGGCACACCGGGCGGGTGAGAGCCCGTTGTGCCGCTCACCTCACTCTCCTACCGCGGCGAGCACGCGTGCGACCTTGGTCGCGGCACCGGCGGGATCCTCCACCGTGTGCATCCGTTCACCCCAGGACCACCAGTAGTACCAATCCCGATGGCTGGGGGCGGCCTGTGCCCGGCAGGTGACGTTCTCCGCCAGGCTGGTCGCCTTCGGATTGATCACACGCACGAACGCACGGCCCGAGTGGGTCCGCACCACGCGGGCGTGCAGCCCGCGGCAGTCAAGCTCCGTCACCAGTCGTTCAAGGTGCCGGAAATCGTCTTCACCCACCTCGTCCCTCCTCGTGGTCTCGGTCAGCCGCACTGAATCGTGTTCGTTCGATCACGCTCACGGTGCTGCTCGCCAAAGATGACTCACGGTGGCCCTACCGGTCAATTCGGGGAAAACCCAGTTCAGGGTGGGCGATGTGCCAAGTAGGTTGAAAGAAACAGTCCCTCGGGGGACGATTCTTAGCCAGTGGCTTTATTAGCGTGTTCCGGATGAGTCAAACGTGGTCCATCATTCTCGGTAGGCGCAGTGCGACGAAAAGATCACACTGAGTCATAGGGAGAGAGGACCGGTCGGGACCAGTGTGCCAGCCAGCCCGGCCGGCCACGAGAGAGGGGCCGGTATGTCCGGCAGGCAGCACAGGGAGACAGAGTTAGCGCGGCAGATCCGGGCCCGTGGCCTGGCCGCCGGGAGGTCCTCGGCGCAGATAGCCGAGGAAATCTACGAGAAGTGCAGTTCGCAATTCGGGACCACGCGGATTAAAGGTCACCGCCTCGCGCACGGCGTCGCCCTGGCGGACGTCATCGAACAGATACGAGCGCTGTTCGAACGCGACGGCAAGGCGGCCCCCGGCATCGGCGAGACGCTCCTGTCCGCGTACGAGAGCGGGCTGAAGCGGCCCGGTCCCGAATACCTGCACTACCTGTGCTCCGCCTACCGGGTCGAGCCCGTCTCCCTCGGGTACGACGGCCCGTGCATCTGCGGCCACGGCCACAAGATGCCCGGTGTCGTCCGGGGTGATCTCCAGGACGGAAGACCCGACACTTCCCCTGGTCCGCGTGAGCTGCTGATCCAGCCGATCGGCTTCGATCATTCCGCGGACGGGGGTGAGGAGGACGAGAACGTGCTACGGAGGACGCTTTTACAACTCCTGGCCGGCGGCGCCATCACGCTGGACGGGCAGGTGCTCGGATCGGTGGAGAGCATGCGCAGGAGGATGGACGACACGCTGGTCTCGGCCACCGTCTCGCCCGCGATGCTTGACCAGTGGGAGGAATCCACCATCGGCTTCGGCCGTCAGTACATGAACACCGCCCCGCTCAGGCTGCTGTGCGACGTGATGCTCGAATTCGCCGCGGTGCGCAAGGCCATGGAGCGGCGCCAGCCCGTCGACCTGCAGGAGCGGCTGTGCCGCATGGCGGCGCAGCTCGCCGGCCTGACCGGCATGATCATGGTCAATCTCGGTGACCACCGGCTCGCCCGGTCCTTCTTCAGGACCGGCAGGACCGCGGCGGACGAGACCGGCGACCGGGCGCTGCGGGCGTGGGTCACGGCCAGGGAGGCCCTGGTCCCGCTCTACTACGGCGATCCGCGCGAGGCCCTCAACCTCGCCAAGAAGAGCCGCGACCTGGCCGGGCAGACGCCCTGCGCGGCCCAGGCCATGGCCCCGGTCGTCGAGGCCCGCGCGCTGGCGATGATGTCGGGCTCGGGCAAGAAGGACGTGGTCGACCAGGCGAAACGGGCGCTGTCGAGGGCGAGGGCGGCCTTCTCCCAGATGGCCGCCGCGGACCAGGACGACTCGACCTTCGGCTACACCGAGCGCCAGCTCTACTTCCACCAGGGAGACGCGCTGGTCAAGCTCGGGCAGGCGATGGAGGCCGACCTCATCCTGGAACAGGCGCTCACCAAGTACGGCCCCACCGACTGGCTCGACCCGACCTTCATCAAGTTCGACCGGGCCCAGTGCAAGATCCTTGAGGGTGACGTGGACGAGGCGCTGGAGATCGCCCAGCGTACGGTCTCGGGGCTCGACGAGGCCTGCCGGCCCGACATCCTCATGCAGCGCGCCCACGAGGTGGGCAAGCAGGTCGAGGTGAAGGCTCCCGGCCATCCCAAGCTCAAGACCTACATGGAGTCGCTGCGCGGCCGCAGCGCGTCGACAGAGGATCCGACAGCCGACAGGAGTGGCAGTTGAAGCCGAGGCTTCGGCGTTATCGCTGGTCCGATCTCGAATCCGTCTGGGCGCTCCACCAGATATGCCTCGCCCAGGTCGGCCTCGCGCCGGGAGACGGCGTCTACTACGAGGACGACTTCCCGCGGATCCACGAGATCTACCTCGCCGACCGGGGGGAGTTCCTCGTGGGTGAGGTGTCCGACGGGCGCGTCGTCACGATGGGCGGGCTCCGCCGTGTCGACGACCAGACGGCCGAGATGTGCCGCATGCGGGTCCACCCGGAGTTCCAGCGCCGCGGTTTCGGCGCCCAGATGGTCCTCGCCCTGGAGGCGCGGGCCATCGAACTCGGTTATGTACGCCTTCGCGGTGACACCACGCTGAATCAGCTCGCGGCGATGGAGCTCTATCGCAAGTTCGGATGGCGCGAGATCCGCCGGGAAGAACGAGGGGGATGTGTGGTGATTTACGGAGAAAAGGACCTGGTAGCTGCTATGTCCTCTTTAACTAAGTGATCTAAATTTTAGCGGCCTTACTGCTAGGTGTTGCCTATTTTGGAGATATGCGAATAAATGTTCCTCGTACCTATCGCTATTCCCTGGTGAGTACGATGAAAAAGATCATTGTTCACAAAGCCGGCGTGTCCAGACTCAGTGGCGTCGCCAGCGTCATCCACAAGGGATGAGATCCTTTCCGGCCGGGAGAATCGGACGCTGACGGCCGCGGCCCTTGATCTCATGGATCGAGGGCCGCTCATGCCCATCCGTTTTCGGCGGCCGGTTCATCCCAGCCGGGTGATCCGGGAGACGATCTCCGGCAGGTCCGGGGGCTCCAGGAAGTCGGGGAGCCCGGCCATCTCCGCCGGTGAGAACCAGCCGTGGCCCAGGTAGGTGATGCCCTCCTCGGCGGTGAACGCCTCCGCGCCCACCTCGGGGGAGCCCTCGAACCTGGCCAGGTAGAACCGCTCGGTCTTGGCGTAGTGGACGCCGATCCAGCGGAAGTCCCGGCGCACCGGCACCCACCGGTCCAGCACCGCCTCGCCCGGCAGGCCCGTCTCCTCGGTGAGCTCGCGCCGCGCGGCGGCGAGGGGGCTCTCACCCGGGTCGATCCCGCCGCCCGGCGGCTCCCACAGGGTCTGGCCGCCGACGGGGTCGCGCCAGTGCATGAGCAGCACCCGGCCGGACCCGTCCACACAGATCACCCGGGCCGCGGGCCGGTCGTTCGGCTGAGGGTCGTCCATGGGTCAGGGACGCTATCACCGCCGTTTCGCGCGCCGGCCTCGCGCCTCGGTGGCCGCTACCCCTTCCGACCCGCCACGTGCCGGACAGCCGGGTGTAGGGGTCGGATTCGCTGTACTCTGCCCACGTCAGGTGGAACCATCGTACGATCCGACCTTTCAAGCTCAAGGGTGAAGGCATGAGTTCCAGGACTGAGTTTGTGTTGACGCTGTCCTGCCCGGACCGTCCCGGGGTGGTGGCCGCGGTCTCCGGTCTCCTGGCGGGGCGGGGATGCAACATCATCGAGAGCCAGCAGTTCGGTGACGTCGAGTCCGAGCGGTTCTTCATGCGGATGCAGTTCGCCTCCTCGCTGCCCGACGAGGAGCTGCGCGAGGCCTTCGCCGCGCTCGCCCCCGAGTTCGGCATGGAGTTCAAGCTGCGGGAGGTCTCCGTCAAGCCGCGCGTGCTGGTGATGGTCAGCAAGTTCGGCCACTGCCTGAACGACCTCCTCTACCGGACGCGCTCGGGCCTGCTCGACATCGAGATCGTCGCGGTCGTCTCCAACCACCCGGACCTGCGGCCGCTCACCCAGTCGTACGGCATCGACTACCACCACCTTCCGGTCACCTCCGGGACCAAGTCCAGGCAGGAGGAGGAGGTCCTCACCCTGGTCGACCACTACCGGGCCGATCTGGTGGTGCTCGCCCGCTACATGCAGGTGCTGTCGGAGGACCTCTGCGTGAAGCTCGCGGGCAACGTGATCAACATTCACCACTCGTTCCTGCCGTCGTTCAAGGGCGCCAAGCCCTACCACCAGGCGTACTCCCGCGGCGTGAAGCTGATCGGCGCGACCGCGCACTACGTGACCGCCGACCTCGACGAGGGGCCGATCATCGAGCAGGAGGTCGCCCGGGTCAACCACACCCACTCCGCGGAGGACCTCGCCGCCATCGGCCGCGACGTCGAGTGCCAGGTCCTGGCGCGCGCCGTCCGCTGGCACACCCAGCAGCGCGTCCTGCTCGACGGCCACAAGACGATCGTCTTCCCGCGCTAGGCCGGTGGCCGGGCGGCGTGTGCCGCGTCACCTGGCCGGCGACGCGCGGGGCCTCGGGCCGCCGCCCCACCTCGGAACGGCTCCCGGACAGCCGTACGACGACGCGACAGACCGTGTGCGGCACGTCCGGCTTTTCGCCGTAGGTCCGGGCGGCGAACCAGCGGGATCCTCACGCGCCCGCCTCCCCGTCGCCGAGCGGGCGGTCGTGCCTCGGTCCCCTGGCCGATCCCTCCGCGGCGGATCTCTGTGTGGTCGATTCCGTCGCCGGTTCGGCGGCCGGGTCCGTGGTCGGTTCCGGCGCCGACCGGCGTCCGGGAGGTCCGTGCCCGGTCGGCCCGTCCTCGGCGGCCCCCTCCGCCGGCTCCACCGGTTCCACCGAGCGGATCGCGCCGTGGAGCCGTTCCAGCAGTTCGGGCGGCATGCTGCCGACCATGTCGATGAGCTCGGCCACCCGGGGGTCGGTCTCCCGGGCCTCCGGGGTCTTCTCACCGGGGAGGGTGAGCGTGCGCAGGTGGAGCATCTCGTCGATCTCCGTGGAGTCGAACAGGGGGCCGGGACTCTCCGGCGTGATGTCCGGGTGGTCGTAGAGGATGATCGGCGAGGAGAGCATGACGTCCCGGTGGCCGGGCTCGCCCACGAGTACCGGCCAGGTGTGCTCGTTGCGGCAGGTCTCCACGGCGGGCCGCGCCCACTCCGGCGGGTCGAGCAGGGAGACGAAGGTCCCGGCGTTCACCGCGATGATCAGGTGCGCCGAGATCAGCGAGCGCCGCAGCGCCTGTTCGCGCGGCGCGCCCAGCGGTTGCCAGCCGTCGGTGTTCTCCACCCGGACGCGCAGCTTGACGAGGTCGTACGGTCCGGGCACCGGCTCCGCGGATACCCTGAGCGCGGCGCGCAGCGGCAGGTGCTCGGAGACGAGACGCCCTATCACCTCTCCGGACGGCGCCACGATCGGCTCGACCACGCGATCTCCGGGGACGCGTACCTCGATCACCCGCTCGGGGGCGTCGATCAGGCCGGCGATGGGGAGCGTCACCTCCGCCTCCCGCTCGGTCGCCTCGTCGAAGGTGAGATAGGTCCGGTGGCCGTTGCGCAGCTGCTGGACCGGCCAGTAGCCGTCGTCCTCGGCGCGCTCGACGCCGCGCGTCCTGACGTGCAGGAAACGCAGGTTCAGATGCGCCACGGCGTACGAGGCCCCTTCGAGGAGGCACTCGGTCACGCTGGCCGGGTGCTCGGCGGTCGCGGTGAACCCCGGCGGGACGAGCACCCCGAACTGCCAGCGCACCTGGTTCTTGGCCGCCGAGGCGCGGTAGGGGTAGAGGAGGTGGCCCTCGTACAGCACCGCGTCCGCCACCCGGCGCGCGATGTCCATCGGAACGCTCATGGCCGCGTCTCCTTGAGCAGTAGTTCCAGGGTCTCGTACCAGGTCGCCAGGGCGCGCCCGGACGTGAACCTGCTGAGTTCCCGCGGCGTGCCGCGGCGTGGCCGCGGCCGGCCCGAGTCGGGGAAGGAGCGGTCCATCAGCCGGGAAGCCCGGGAAGCCCGGGAAGCGCGCCGAGCACGACGTCCTCGATGCTCGGCCGGGTCGCCGCGGTGAGCGCGACGGAGCCGCCGTCGCGGCTCAGCCCGGCGTTGATCCACGGTAGGTGGACGACGGGTTCCTCCCGTTCAGGGAATCCGCCGCTCGCCGCGTCCGTCGGCGCTGTCATGACGCCTCCCACTCCTCGTGGATGCCTGCGGAACGTGAAGGGGGAGGACTCGCGCGGGTGTGCCCTTCCTCGCTGAGGGCCGTGCGCCCGCGGTGTCGGCGCTGCTTCGGTCGGCGGTCCGGTTGGTGGCCTGGTCGGTGCACTCGTCGTTGTCGTACGGGAGGGGGTGCGGGCCGCGCGCGGCCGCCTTCGCGGGTGTTCCGTCAAGCCTGCTCATCGCCGTCCTTCCCGCTGTCGCCGTCGTTGTCGTCGTTTCCGCTGTCGCGCCGGTGGGTGATCACCGCGATGGCCTCCCTGGCGTGGACGAGGACGGTATCGCCCACCGTCGGGTCGACCAGCGCCACGCTCACCTCTTCGAGGACCCCGCCCGCGTCGACGATCGCCAGCTCTCCCTCCAGCAGCCTGACCACGCGCATCGGCAGTGCCTGGTCGGAGCAGGTGACGCGGACACCGTCGGTGCAGTCCTCGGGGCCGTTCACCGGTCCGCCCCTCGCCCTGCCGGAAGGTCGCCGGTCGGCGCGCCGTCCGTGTCGCCGAACACGATCGGCTTGCCGCCGAGACGGAATCCGGCAGCCATGGTCCGGGTGGTGCTCGCGACGCGTTCCACGTCACCCGCGAGGGCGGGCCTCGCGTGGTCCCGCCGCGCGAAGGCCGCGATGACCATCGCCTCCGTAACCGGTATGACGGCCGGTGGCGAAAGGGGCGCTGTTCGCGTACTCGGTGTGACAGGCATGTCGACGCTCCGTATTTTTCACGGTAGTCGCCACATTACGATCGGCCCTTTCAGGCCCGACACCCTCGGCTCGACAACCAACGGCAAAGCTCTGATCATTCACGTAACCTTCCCGTCCAGATCATGCGAGCCCCCGAGGTGTTCCCGCCGGTCGCGGGAAGGATGGCGGGATGGGCACGAGCACGGGTCCGGGTCAGCCTCAAGGGCGCGGGAATCGTGGAAGGATTCCGCCCTCACGTCCACTCCCCGGCGCGGCACCGGGGCCGTCTGGGGAGGTGGGCAACGACGACCGGGGCGCGTTCGTCGAGGCCGAGAGGGAACCCCGGGAGGCCCCCGTCCCGGACCCGCCACTTCAGGACTTCCCCGCTGGGAGCGCGGCTCCGGGCCCGCTGCCCCGGAATCACCGCTCCGGGCCCCCGTCCCGGAGCCGCGTTGGAAGCGCGGTGCGAGGATCACCGGTTCAGGGCCGGTACGTGCCGAAATACCAGTCGTTGCCCTCCAGATCCTTGCAGGCGTAGTCGCGCGAGCCGTAGTCCTTGTCGGCCAGCCCGCTGGTGATCTCCGCCCCGGCCGCGACGGCCCTGGCATGGTGCGCGTCGGGGTCGTCCACGGCGACGTAGATCCCCGGCCCGCCCGGCTCGCCCGTACCGGTCATGATCATTCCGGTGCCGGCGATCAGCTCGCCGTGGCGGATGCTCCCCTCGGGGGTCCTGACGAGCTCGTGGACCTCGAAACCGAACGCCTGGACCAGCCAGTCGACGGCCTTGTCCGCGTCGCGGTACTGGACCAGTGGGTACACCGTTCGCATGTTCTCTCCTCCCGTGCGGTGACCATCACGATGCCACCGGCGGGAACGGCGGGGCTTGGAAAAATCTGACCTGTCACCCGGGGACGTGCGAGGGGGGCACCAGCTCGCGAGGAGTGGCCCCCGCCATGGCCCTGAAGTCGCGGTTCATGTGGGCCTGGTCGTAGTAGCCGCAGGTGGCGGCGGTGTCGGCCAGGGACATGCCGGACCTCAGGCGGCCGGTGGCGTGCTCGAAGCGCAGCACCCTGGCCGCGGCCTTCGGCGCCAGCCCGATCTGGTCGTGGAAACGGGAGACGAGATGCCGGTGGCTCCACCCCAGCTCGGCGGCGATCGAGGCCACGGAGAGCGTGCCGCGGGTGGCGACCAGGCGGTCCCACGCCCAGCGGACCCGGGGGTCCGGCCCGGGAGCCTCGGCGATGCGCCCGCTGAGCGCCTCGTCCAGCAGGGCGATCCTGGCGGTTCTGTCAGGGACCTCCGCCAGCCGCTCGACCGTGGCCGTGGCCCAGCCCCCGAGCACCTCCTCCAGCGAGACCACCCGGTTGGTGAGCTCCCGCAGGGGCACCCCGAGCAGCCGCCTGGCCCCGAGCGGGGTGAGGTTGACCTGCACTCCCTCCGCGACCCCGGCCGTGGTGGTGTCGACGTAGGTGTCGTGCAGGCCACCGGCGAACGAGGCCAGCCGCCGGAACCCCGCAGGGCCGCTCAGCACGAGCGGCGCGCCGAACCCGAAGATCATGACGACCCCGGCGAACGGCGGCTGCCGCCGGGGCGCGGGAGTCGCGTGCCGCTCGGTGTAGGCCGACAGATGCGTGACATACGGCCGCAGGAAGGGGCCCGGGTCGCTCTCCGTGAAGGTCAGGCCCTCGGCCACCGCCGCGTCGTCCACGCCCCGACCCTAGCCGCCACCACCGACAGCACGGCCACCACGGCAGCCGAGGGACACGCACCCGGCCCTCCGGGCGCGCCCGCTTCCCCGGATCCGCACTTCACCCCGGAGGCGCCCGCTACCCCTGGAAGCGCCCGGAACCCCGGATCCGCACTTCTCCACGGACGCGCCCGTTATCCCTCGAGTCCCCCTCAACGCCCGCCTTCCCGAGCCCCTCTCACGCTCGAGCCAAACCTCCCCGAGCCCTCAGGAGATCAGCCCGGTGTGGTGGGCGAGGAAGGCGAGCTGGTCGGCGGCGAGCTCGACGGTCTTGCTCACCGCGCGGGCCCCGTGACCGGCCTCAGCCTCGTTGCGGAGCAGGATCGGCCGGTCCGAGGCCTGGGCGTGCTGCAGGGCGGCGCACATCTTCCAGGCGTGCAGCGGATGCACCCGGGTGTCGGACTGGAAGACGGTGAACAGCGTCGCCGGGTAGGACACGCCCTCCCGCACACGGTGGTAGGGGGAGTAGGCGTACAGCCAGGCGAACTCGTCGGGCTTCTCGGCGGAGCCGTACTCGACGTTCCACGTCGCGCCCAGGCCGAACAGCTCGTAGCGGATCATGTCGAGCAGCGGCGCCGAGCAGACCACCGCGGCGTACAGCTCGGGGCGCTGGGTCAGGGCCGCGCCGACCAGCAGGCCGCCGTTGGAGCCGCCGGAGATGCCCAGCTGCTCGGACGTGGTCACGCCGGTGGCGATCAGGTGCTCGGCCGCCGCGTGCAGGTCGTCGAAGACGTTCTGCTTGTGGGAGAGCATCCCGGCCCGGTGCCACTCCTCGCCCTGCTCCCCGCCGCCGCGCAGCTGGGCGATGGCGTACGTGCCGCCCGCCTCGACCCAGCTCAGGACGGACGCGGAGTAGCCGGGGGTCATCGAGATGCCGAAGCCGCCGTAGCCGTACAGGATGGTGGGGCGCGGGCCCTCGGCGCCGGGAGGGGAGATCACCAGCATGTGGACCTCGCTGCCGTCGGCCGAGCGGTAGGTCACCTGCTCGGTGTCGACGGCGGGCACCTCGACGGCTCCGGGGGAGGCCGCCCAGAGGGTCGTCTCGCCGGTGCGGGCGTCGTAGCGCTGGATGCTCGGCGGCGTGGTGTTGTCGGTGTAGCCGAACCAGGCCTCGTGGCCGCCCTCGGGGCGCTCGCTGATGCCGCCGATGGTGCCCAGCCCCGGGGTCGGCACCTTGCCGACGGGCTCGCCGGTGACCAGGTCGTGGACCGAGATCTCGCTGATCGCGTGGCGGGTCCAGCCGACGAGCATGACCGGCCGGTCGAGGCCGTCGAGGATCGCGAAGTCCGTCAGCACCGCCTCGGGGTCCTGCGGGATCAGGTCGCGCCAGTTCTCGAACCGGGGGTCGGACGGGTCGGTCACGCAGACGCGGGCACGTGGGGCCTCCCGGTCGGTGAAGACGTACAGGCGGCCGTCGCGGCCGAAGTGCAGGGCGCTCTGGGCGTCGACGCCCTCCTGGACGACGACCAGCTCGGGTGCGGCGGGGGAGGACGCCCGCAGGTCGGCCACCCATAGGTCGTTGCGCGGCGCGGTGCCCCTGGAGGCGGAGATCTGCAGCCAGCGGCCGTCGAAGGAGAC
Organism: Streptosporangium sp. NPDC002721; assembly: GCF_042888905.1. NCBI lineage: Bacteria > Bacillati > Actinomycetota > Actinomycetes > Streptosporangiales > Streptosporangiaceae > Streptosporangium > Streptosporangium sp. NPDC002721. The sequence goes on along the minus strand of NZ_JBIAQI010000011.1, from coordinate 54,505 downwards.
CGCCACGCCGTAGTAGTTGGTCTTCTCCAGCCCCTCACCGAAGATCAGGACGTCCTCCTCGGTGGAGGTGCCGACCCTGTGCAGGTAGACCCGGCGGTGGTACTGCTCCTCACCCTCGGGCACCTCGGTGGCGGGCAGCCTGCGCACGTAGTAGAAGGCCTCGCCGCCGGGCAGCCACGCCACGGGGGAGTAGCGGCAGCGGTCGATCGGCCCCTCGATCCGGTCGCCGTACGCGACGTCCATCAGGTAGAGGCTCGACTCCTCGTCGCCGCCCACCGAGACCTGGTAGGCGAGCAGGCGGCCCTCCTTGTCGGGCTGCCAGGAGTCGAGGGTGGTCAATCCGGTCGGGTCGAGCGTCATCGGGTCGAGCAGCGCCCGCTCGGTGCCGTCGGGGTCGACGGTGTAAAGGACGGCGTGCTCCTGACCGGGGGTCCGCCGCATGAAGAACCGCCGCTCGCCGCGCCAGGTCGGTGCGCCGATCGACCCCGAGCCGAGCAGCTCCGCGATCCGGGCCTTGAAGCCCTCACGGCTCGGGAGGGCGTCCAGCCCGGTCTCCAGCAGCCTCTCCTGCCCCACCAGCCAGTCTTTCGTCGCCGGGTCGTCCGGGTCCTCAAGCCACCGGTAGGGGTCGGGAACAGGCACACCGTGGAGCTCCTCGACGAGCTCAAGACGGCTGGCTGGAGGATACGGCTGTCGCGTCATGGCTGGAACCCTACGACCTCCGGGCCGCGGTACGCGGTCATTGCGCGGGCGGCGTATCTGATCTGCGGCGGGAGGAGTTAAAAACTGGTAATGCGGGCATAAAACGTATCAGGTGTCTCTCCAGTCATTTATGGGTGGCGAGAACCACGTTGCAGCAGCCAAACTTGGTGAAGGACGGTGCCGTGGTGAGCATCCGCTGGGCCGTCCGGCGGAGGTCCTCGTGACGGAAGCGCCCGGGCCCCAGGAGGGGCCGCCAGCCGGGGCACGCATCGGCGTGCCCCCTCGATTGACGCGTCGTGCGGCGGGAGAGGCCCGCTGATGCGCCAGGTCCTGCTCTTGAACGCCACCTACGAACCCCTGACCACGCTCTCCCTGCACCGGGCCGTCGTGCTCGTGCTCAGGGAGAAGGCGGACGTCGTGCACCGTGACGGGCGGGGCGCCGTGTTCCGCTCGGCGAGCCGCACGCTCGACGTCCCCTCGGTGATCAGGCTTCGAAGATATGTCCGGATCCCGTACCGGTCGCGGATCCCGCTGACGAGAACCGCGCTGATGCGCCGGGACGACTACCGGTGCGCCTACTGTGGCCAGCGGGCCGAGACGATCGACCATGTCATCCCGCGCTCGCGAGGCGGCCCCCACACCTGGGAGAACTGCGTCGCGTCGTGCACGACGTGCAACCACAGGAAGGCCGACCGCATGCTGGAGGAGCTGGGGTGGACGCTCAACGTCGCCCCGGTGGTGCCACGCGGCGTCCACTGGCGGTTGATCGGCGCGCACATCGTCGGTGACCCCCAGTGGGCGCCCTACCTCGCGGAGAGCGCGGCCTGAGGGCCGGGATCCGATGACGGGGCCGCCGCGGCCACCTCCGGGAACGCGGCGGCCCCGCCACGTCCGCGCGCCGAGTCACGCTCCGGGAACGCGAAGGTCCCCCCACCTCCGCGCGCCGGGGCGTACCGGCTGGCGCTGAAGATCCCCGATCGGCACAATCGCCTCATGACATGGATCTTCACCTCCGATGTCGAGGCGTACACGGGTGTGGCGGAGCCGTGGCTGCTGCGGGACCCGGTTCGCAACACCGTCCCCCTCACGGTCCTGCGCGCCGTACGCAACGGCCTGTGGGGCGACAACGCGCTGCTGGGACGGCTGGAGCGTGACGGTCAGGTCGTGGCGGCGGCCATCCAGACGCCTCCCCACTTCCTCCTGCTCCCCGCGATCCCCGCCGACGTCGTGCCGGAGCTCGCCGCCCGCCTGATCGAGGCGGAGAGGGCGATCTCCGGGGTGAGCGGCCCGCTCCCGCTGGCCGAGCTGTTCGCCGCCTCCTGGTGGCGGCCCGAGGCGGGGCGCCGCTCCGAGCGCCTCTACCGGCTCGACGCGCTCGTCTCCCCGCGACCCCCGGTCGACGGGGCCTCCCGCGTCGCCGAGGCCGCCGATCTCGACCTCCTGGTCCGGTGGAGCGAGGAGTTCCAGGCCGAGGCCGAGGGCGTCGCGCCCGTCGACCTGACCCCGCTGGTGGCCAGCCGGATCGCCAGGCGCGAACTCGTCGTGTGGGAGGCGGGCGGGCGGCCCGTCGCGTTCGCCGGGGCCTCCGTGCCCATCGGCGGGATGTCCAGGATCGGCCCGGTCTACACGGCCCGGGAGTCTCGCGGGAGGGGCTACGGCACCGCGGTCTCGCACGCGACGAGCGCCAAGGTGAGCGCCGAGGGCGCCACCGAGGTGCTGCTTTTCACCGACCTGTCCAACCCCACGGCCAACTCGATCTATCAGGCGATCGGCTATCGGCCGGTGAGCGACTACGTCTCCATCACCTTCGCGTGATCGGTCCGGGCGACGTGGGTAACCTTGGGGCATGCCCCGATACGACTTCCGCTGCCGCGCCTGCGGGTCCACCTTCGAGATCTCCCGCCCGATGGCCCGCTCCGGCGATCCGGCGCTCTGCCCCGACGGCCACGACGACACCGTCAAACTGCTCTCCACGGTCGCCGTGACCGGCGGCTCCACGGGCTCCTCGGCCGCCCCCCAGTCCTCCGGCGGCGGTGGCGGCGGGTGCTGCGGAGGCGGCTGCTGCGGCTAGAAGCCGCCGACGGCCCCCGGCCTGTCGCGGCAAGGGCCTCTCACCGGTGCCTGCCACCCGGATCGGCGCGCACCACCGGGTGGCAGATCGAATGAGTCCCGTCGGCCTCGCCAGGCCGACGGGGTGACGGTCAGGCGGCGCGCTTGCCCTGGAAGGGCAGGAACGCCTCGGCCCGGTGCGGGCGGGCCGGCACGAAGGTGGGCTCGGTGGCGATGATCCGGTCGAACCTGAACGCCCGGATCGCGCCGCGCAGGCGGCACATCCCGACGAGATACCAGTATTCGCGGTGGACCATGCAGGTCACCGGGTCGACGTCGCGGACGGTGACCCGCCCGGAGACGTCCTGGTAGTGGAGGCGGATGACGAGGCCCGAGGTGATCGCGGTGGCGATCGTCCGGGCGCGGTCGGCGGTCGGGGCGGACATCGGCTCGGTGAGGGTCGCCAGGGTGGTGGCGACGACGTCGTCGTCGAGCTCCATCTGCTCGAAGGCGTGGCGCAGGCCGCTGCGGGCGGCGTTGGCCTGCGGACCCGACCCCAGATGGGCCATCGACAGGGCGAGGGCGGCGATCTCGGCGGTCGTCAGCGGGGCGGTGAGCTTCATGACATCAGCCATACCCTGATAATACGTCCGAGCACCGACATTTTTTCGAACTTCCTGTCGGGTAAGGCATCTCTACCCGACAGGAAGCCCAGGTCAGCGAGACAGCTGCGACAGGTCGCGCGAGGCGCCGGTCGAGGCGGAGGTCGTGAGCGCGGCGTACGCCTGGAGCGCGGCGCTCACCTGGCGCTGGCGGTCGCGCGGCCGGTAGCCGCCCAGGTCGGCCAGGAGCCTCTCGCGGCGGGCGGCCAGCTCCTCCTCGGCGACCTTCAGCTCGATCGAACGGCCGGGGATGTCGATGGCGACGAGGTCGCCGTCCTCGACGAGGGCGATGGTGCCGCCCTCGGCCGCCTCGGGGGAGGCGTGGCCGATGGACAGCCCGCTCGTGCCGCCGGAGAAGCGGCCGTCGGTGACCAGCGCGCAGGCCTTGCCCAGCCCCTTGCCCTTGAGGAACGAGGTGGGGTAGAGCATCTCCTGCATGCCGGGCCCGCCCTTGGGCCCCTCGTAGCGGATCACCACGACGTCACCGGCCTTGACCTTGTTGTTGAGGATGCCCTCGACCGCGTCGTCCTGCGACTCGAAGACCACGGCCGGGCCCTCGAACCTCCAGATCGACTCGTCGACCCCGGCGGTCTTGACGATGCAGCCCTCGGTGGCGATGTTGCCGTACAGGACGGCCAGGCCGCCGTCGCGGGTGTAGGCGTGCTCGGCGTCGCGCACGCAACCCTCGGAGCGGTCGAGGTCCAGCTCCTCCCAGCGGGCGCCCTGGGAGAAGGGCTTGATCGTGCGGGCGTTGCCGGGGGCCGCGTGCCACAGCTCCAGCGCCTCGGGCAGCGCCTCGGGCGACTGAGGGTCCCAGCCGTCGAGGTAGTCGCCCAGGGTGCCGCCGTTGACGGTGTACGCGTCGCGGTGGAGCAGGCCCGCCCGGTCGAGCTCGCCGAGGATCGCCGGGATGCCGCCCGCGCGGTGGACGTCCTCGACGTGGTACTTGGCCGTGGCGGGGGCGACCTTGCACAGGCAGGGCACCCGCAGCGAGATCTCGTTGATCTCCTTCAGCCCGAAGTCGACCTGGGCCTCGCGGGCCGCGGCCAGGATGTGCAGGATCGTGTTGGTCGAGCCGCCCATCGCCACGTCCAGCGCCATGGCGTTCTCGAACGCGTCCTTGGTCGCGATGGCGCGCGGCAGGACCGTCTCGTCGTCCTGCTCGTAGTGGCGTTTGGTGATCTCCACCAGCTGGCGCCCGGCGTCCTCGAACAGCTTCCTGCGCGCCTTGTGGGTGGCGAGGATCGTGCCGTTGCCCGGCAGCGCGAGGCCGATGGCCTCGGCGAGGCAGTTCATCGAGTTGGCGGTGAACATCCCGCTGCACGAACCGCAGGTCGGGCAGGCGTTCTCCTCCATCTCCAGCAGCTCGGCGTCGGAGACGGCGTCGTCGGCCGCGGCGATCATCGGGTCGATCAGGTCGAGCTTGCCGTTGGGGGTCTTGCCCGCCTCCATCGGCCCGCCGGAGACGAAGATCGTGGGGATGTTGAGCCGGAAGGCGGCGAGCAGCATGCCCGGGGTGATCTTGTCGCAGTTGGAGATGCAGATCAGCGCGTCGGCGCAGTGCGCGTTGACCATGTACTCGACCGCGTCGGCGATCAGCTCCCGGCTGGGCAGCGAGTAGAGCATGCCGCCGTGGCCCATCGCGATGCCGTCGTCGACCGCGATCGTGTTGAACTCGCGCGGGATCGCGCCCGCCTCGCGGATCGCGCCGGCGACGACGTCGCCGACCTCGCGGAGGTGGACGTGCCCCGGGACGAACTGGGTGAAGCTGTTGGCCACGGCGATGATCGGTTTCCCGAAGTCCTCGCCGGCTACGCCCGTCGCCCGGAGCAGGGCCCGGGCCCCGGCCATGTTCCTGCCGTGAGTGACCGTACGAGACCTGAGGGCGGGCATGAGGCTTCTCCCATCATCGAAACCGTGTCTACGAATGGTACGGCTACCGCCCGGTGCGTGAGACGCCTGTCCACGCCGCGAGACGTCCGGTCCGTGACCACATGTTCCGTGAACAGCGGATTCTGCGAACGACGTATTCCGTGAACGCCGGACGAGCGTGGTCGACGTACGGGACGGGGGCCGGGGGTGGCGAGGCGCCGCGCCGGTGTCCGGGACGTTTCCGGGACGCCGACGGGGCACGGGGTGGGCACCGGGGCGGCGGCCGGTGGACCCGATACGGGCCCAGGGTGTTCCCCGACACTACCGAAGGTCCCCGCGCCCGGCGAACCCGGGGCGAGCCGCTCGCCCGGAGGGCATCGGGCACCCGTCGCCCGCGCGGGAAGGACGGCGAAGGCAACGGGAGGACGGGAGGACGGGAGTCGCCGGGCCGGGACGCCGTGGCGGGGCGGACTCCCGTCGGTCCCGACGGGAAAGATTCAGTTACTCGGAAGGACTCGGTCGCGCGGAAACGGGCTCGCGGGACGGCCGGAATCAGTTCTCCGGGTAGCGGGCGGGCAGAACCTGCTCGGCGGCCTCGAAGATCCTGTCGATCTCGGCGTCGGTGAGTGAGCGTTCCCGCTTGGTGATCCATTTACGGACACGACTGCCGTCGAACACGTCGACCTCGCGGACGTTGAGGACCTTCCAGGGAATGGCCGGGCCGTAGATCGCCAGGGACGGCACGATCGTGACCTCGCGGCCCAGTTCGGCGCCGATCAGCTCTCCGGCCTGGGAGGCCTCCCAGCGGGCCTCGTCGAGGCGGGGCTTCTGGCTGAACGGCCCGTGGAACAGCTTGCGGTGCGACTGGACGCGGACCGGCAGGCGCTTGTCCCACTTCTCGGAGTCGACCGCGTAGACGCCGGTGGGACCCACGACCAGATGGTCGATCTGGGCCTCGCTGCCGGGGATCGCGCGGGCGTGCAGGGTGCGGTAACCACCGCGTTCCAGCCGCTTCAGCTGCATCTCCGTACGCCGCTCCGCGACCGAGGCGCGCCGCCAGGCGGGCACCGAGGAGTTGGAACGGGCGCGAAGCACCGTGTCGACGATCGCGGCCACCACGGCGGCGGTGAGGCCCAGCGGCCAGCTGGCCAGCAGGACGCCCGCGAGCACGCCCACGCCGACCGAGACGATCACACGTCGGCGCAGGTGGCGGTACTTCGGGTTGTCGAGCAGGCTGCGCAGCGAGGCGCGCTCGACGGGTGCGTACGTAGACGCTGGCGCGGCGGGTCGAGACGTCGGCCGATCTTCGGCCTGTCGGTCACTGACCCAAATCGGTGACGCATTGTTACCGTCTTCTGGTACCTGACCGGAATCCACGTAACTCACGGTAGCTGACGTCCTCGGGGGTGCCTAGTATTGCGTATCTCATACTTTTGTGACCGCCGTCACCCGCTTGGCACTGCTATGAACCGGGTACCTTAGGGCTTTTTGCCATGGATAACCGCGGCCGCTGCGCCTAATCTGCGGGGCGTGACCCACATTCACGATCTTAGTGCCCTGGAGCAGGCGGCGGCCGTGCGGCGCAGGGAGATCTCACCCGTCGAGATCACCGAGCACTACCTCGACCGGATCGCCCGCCTGGACCCCGAGGTCGGCGCCTACGTGACGGTGACCCCCGCACTCGCCCTGGAACAGGCCCACAAGGTCGAGGCCCGGGTGCTCGCGGGGGAGGACTTCTCGCCCCTGGCCGGGGTGCCGGTCCCGATCAAGGACCTCAACCTCGTCAAGGGCGTGCCGATCCGCTTCGGCTCGGCCACCTACGAGGACTTCGTCGCGCCGGTGGACGACAGCCTGGTCGAGCGGCTCAGGGACGCCGGGACGATCATGCTCGGCAAGACCGCGACCCCCGAGTTCGGGCTGCCGTGCTACACCGAGACCTCCGTCTCCCCGCCCACCCGTACCCCGTGGGACCTCTCGCGGTCGGCGGGTGGGTCCAGCGGCGGCGCGGCGGCGGCGGTGGCCGCGGGCCTGGCCCCCGCCGCGCAGGGCAGCGACGGCGCCGGGTCGATCCGCATCCCCGCCTCGGCCTGCGGGCTGTTCGGCATCAAGCCCTCCCGGGGCAGGATCAGCTTCGCGCCGATCGTCCCCGACCTGGCGGGCATGTCGACCAACGGCCCGATCGCCAGGACCGTCGCCGACGCCGCCGCGCTGCTCGACGTGATGGCCCACCACAACCCCGGTGATCTCTACCACGCGCCGCCGCCCGAGCTCGGCTCCTTCGCGGCGTACGCGGGCCGCGACCCCGGGCGGCTGCGGATCGCCCGCTACGCCGAGCCGCTGGTCCCCGGCGCCGTGGTGGACCCCGAGGTGCTCGCCGCCTACGAGCACGCCTCGGCGGAGCTGGCGGCGCTCGGGCACGAGGTGGTCGACATCGCCCCGCCGTTCGGGCCCGAGCTGGTGCCGCGCTTCGTGACGCTCTGGTACGCCTTCTCCTGCATGCACCCGGTCGACCTGAGCAGGCAGGACAGGCTCAGGCCGCTCACCGCCTGGCTGCGCGAGCGCGGCTTCGCCACGCCCGCCCCCGAGTTCCTGCAGGCCCAGTCGGCGCTGCAGCTCGCCACCCGGATGGGCCTGCGGGCGACCGACCCCTACGACGCGGTGCTCACCCCGACCCTGACGCAGCCGCCCCGGCCCGTGGGCTGGTTCGAGGACGTCGACGACCCCGGGGAGACCTTCGAGCGGATGAAGCGGTTCGCCGCCTTCCCCGCCGTCTACAACGTCAGCGGCCAGCCCGCGGTCAACCTCCCGCTGCACTGGAGCGCCGAGGGGCTCCCGATCGGGGTGATGCTGGCCGGGAGGTTCGGTGACGAGGGCACGCTGATCTCCGTGTCGTCGCAGGTGGAGGCCGCCCGAGGGGGTTTCTGGGGCGAACGCAGGCCGGCGGTCTGGTAGCTCTCGACGGGGGGATCGGCGCCGGGTTACTTTTGAGGTGTGGACAGTGCGATCGAGGTCTTCGGCTTTCTCGTCGGAGTCTCCGGCGGCCTGTTCCTGCTCATCGCCCTGCTCGTGACGATGCCCGGCAGGATGCGCGACAGGGCCGCGAGAGGGACCTCGGCGGGTGCGGTCTGGCTGGGAGGCCCGTCCGGCAGCGAGCGGGGGATCACCGACTCGGTCCTCGTGCTGACCGAGCGGCGGCCCGCCGGGCCTTCGGCGCCGGAGGTCGACTGGGTCGCGCTGGCGGAGACCTCCGAGCCCGGACGGCATGTCGGCGGGGCGTCGGCGGCCTGGTGAACCGGCCGGTGAATCGCCGGACCGGTGAAGGTGAGGTGGCGGAGATGCTCGCTCTGACCTCGACACAGGGGGACGACGTCCGCGAGGCCCTGCGCGCCGCGGAACGGAGTACGGGACTGCGCTTCGCCGCCTACCTCGGGCCGGCGATCGGGCCGCGCCGCCACTTCTCCGAGCGGCTGCACGCCGGGCTGGGCGCCGACGCCGACAGGGGCGTGCTCGTCTTCGTGGACCAGCGGGGCAGGGGGCTGGAGATCGTCACGGGCCCGCTGGCCAGGCGGCGGCTGCCCGACGCCGAGTGCCGGGTGGCCGCGACGTCGATGGCCGCGGTGCTGGGCCTGGGGGACCTGGTGGGAGGGCTGGTCACCGGGGTCCTGACGCTCGCGGACCAGGCGTCGCGGCGCAGGTGACGACGCGGTCCCGCCGGTCAAATGATCTTCAGGGCGATCCGCTCGTACGGAAAGAAGATGATTTACCAGGATAATCGGCTCGTGCTGAGGATCACGTGGGACGCGCTGCCGGGTCGTTCTGGCAGGAGGTCCACGGCGGAGCGGGAGCCCGTCAAGATCCTCGACTACGTCCAGGCGGCGCTCGCGGACGCCCGCGGGAGGGTCCGCAGGGAGAACGAGACGGCGGCCGTCCTGCTGTTCACGACGGGGGCCGCCGCCGTCGCCACGGTCGTCGGGCTGCTGAACGGCCACTGGAGCCCCGGCCAGCTGTCCAGCAGGGCCGAATGGCTCTGGTGGACGAGCGGGTTCTTCTGGTTGATGGGGCTCCTCGTCCTCGCCGCGGCCCTCCACCGCCGTACCGCCGGGCTCGCGGGCAGGGCCCTGGAGCGGCGCCGCTTCTACCCCGGAGGGTTCGCCGACGAGACGCCTCCGGCACCGGACCCCCGCCTGGGGTACCGGCCGGAACCCGGCGCGGCCGGCCGCGACGCCGGGGCCAGGGTCGACCTGGCCGTCCTGGAGATCAGGAGGCTCGACGCCGTAGGGGACGCCAAGCAGCGCTACATCCGCCGGAGCGTCCTGCTCATGACGCTCTCCGTCGTCTGCTGCGGGCTGTCGGTGCTCATCGACCGCGCGCTCTGAGCGCCGGACAGCCTGATCAGGGCTGGAGAAGCTTCACCAGGTACGTGCTGATGTCCGCCAGCAGCGTCGAGGGCTTCACCTGGGCGCCCGCGACGGCGGAGAACAGGGAGGGCAGCCCCGGCAGCGGGAAGCCGTCGTCGTCGGACGCCTCGCCGCCCACGCCGTTCTTGGCCAGCACGGTCCGGCTGCGCTCCCACGCCTCGGTGACCTCCTCGGGGGAGGGCACGCCGAACCCGTGGCCCACCGGGGCCGCGTGGCGCAGGCGCACCAGCGGGGTGTCGGCGAAGGCCAGGGCCACCCGGGAGCGCAGCGCGAGGTCCTCGCGGCGCTCCGGCTCCACCCAGTCCATCGCGGTGCAGGGGTTGCGGCAGTCGGCGACGCAGGTGGCCAGCGCCCCGGCCACCTGGCTGTGCTGGCGGTCGAAGTAGGCGCGCCACCCCTCGGCCGGCTCCCCGGCCACCCGCAGGGTCCGGTTGACGGCCGACTGCTCGGCCCTCGTGTGGTCGCAGTCGCGGTCGCCGATCACCCCGAACCTGCTGCCCGGCGCGGTGAGGCCCGCAGGCCAGCGCGCCGGGTCGCCGGCGCTGCCGAGCACCGGTTCGAAGGCGAGCAGCGGGAGGTACTCGCTGGCGATGTGGACGGCGGCGACCATGGGGCTCAGCTCGCGCCGGTGCCACCTGACCGCGATGACCTCCAGCAGCAGCCCGTACGCGGGCCGCAGTGACTCCAGCGCGCCGCGCGGCTGCTCGCGGGGCGTCTGCGGCATCGTGCAGGCCCGAGCCCGCCGCCGCAGGTCGCTCGGCACGGCCCGCGCCTCGGCGGCGAAGTCCTCGGCGTCGAGCGACAGCAGCCGCTGGCCGAACTCACAGGCCGCCTCGATGTTGCCCGCGTCCTCCACGACGCCCGAGGCGAGGGCCCCGACGTCACCGAAGGCGTATCTGCGCGCCAGGGAGACGAGCAGGTCACGTGCCGTTTCCACGTGATTACCCTCTCACGACCCATGAACGACAGAACTGTTGCCTACGCAAAGACGAGACGTGAGGTGCTTCCCACGTTTGACGACTATTTCTACCAGTGTTTGCAGAAAACCACTCAAGACTTCGCCCCGCGAAGCCGGTCCGGTCTGATCGCCGGGAGCGGCTTCGCGGGGCGAGCCCGGCTCAGGACGCCGAGGCGTCCCTGGCCTGGTTGCGCAGGGCGCGGGCGATGCTGTCGGCGCCTTCGAGCAGCAGGCGCTTGAGGGCGTGCGGCGGCTGGGTGGACGAGATGAGGTCCTGGGTCCTGGCGACCGTCTCCGGGGAGATGTTCAGCGCCGGGTAGCAGCCGTTCGCGAAGTTCTGGGCGCTGTCGGAGCTCCAGGAGGCCCAGATCCCGCTGATCTCCTCGAAGTACCTCGCCCCGTACGGCTCCAGCAGCTCCGGGTGGCGCGGGTCCATGAAACCGGCGATCGTCGAGCGGAGCAGCGCGCCGCTCAGCTTGCCCTCGGTCATCGCGGCCCAGGCGTTCGCCTTGCCCTGGGCCGTGGGGATCCCGGCGCGGCAGAGCGCGGCCGAGCGCTCGCCCGTCGCGGTGGGGTCGCGCAGCAGCTCCTGGGCGATGTCCTCCTCGCCGAGCAGGCCGCCGGAGACCAGGGCCCCGGTCAGCGTCCAGCGCAGGTCGGCGTCGACGGTGAGGCCCTCGAGGACCGTCTCGCCGTCCAGCAGCCCCTTCAGGAACGCCAGGTCCTCGGTGGAGGTGGCCACGGTCGACAGCGCGTTCAGGTAGGCGAGCTGGTGGTCGGAGCCGGGCTCGGCCGCGCCGACCAGGCCGCGCAGCGCGGAGGCCAGCCTGGCCAGGCCCTCGGGGCGCCAGGCGGGGTCGGCGTACTGCTGGACGGCGAGCCGGGCCTGGCGGAGCACGGTCTGGGCGACCGTGATGTCCGCGACCGACTCGATGTTGGAGACGACCAGGGTGAGGTAGTCGCGGGTGGTCATCTCGGCGTCGCGGGTCATGTCCCAGGCGGCCGACCAGCACAGCGCCCTGGGCAGGGACTCGGTGAACCTGGCGACGCCGCCCTCGGTGATGGTCCGCAGCGACCGCTCGTCGAGCCTGACCTTGGCGTACGTCAGGTCGTCGTCGTTGATCAGGACCAGGTCCGGCTGGACCTCGCCGACCAGCTCGGCCACCGGGGTGCGCGCGCCGACGACGTCCAGCTCGACCCGCTTGACGCGGACCAGCTCGCCGTCCCGCAGGGAGTACAGGCCGATGGCGACGCGGTGCGAGCGCAGCGTCGGGTAGTCGGCCGGGGCCTCCTGGAGCACGTCGAACTCCAGGAAACGGCCCTCGGCGTCGACGGTGAACGACGGGCGCAGCGTGTTGACCCAGGAGGTCTCCAGCCACTCCTTCGACCAGGAGGACAGGTCGCGGCCCGAGGTGCGCTCCAGCGCGCCGAGCAGGTCCGCGAGCGTGGTGTTGCCCCAGGCGTGCTCGTTGAAGTAGTCGCGGACCCCGGCCAGGAAGTTGTCCAGCCCCACGTAGGCGACGAGCTGCTTGAGGACCGAGGCGCCCTTGGCGTAGGTGATGCCGTCGAAGTTGACCTCGACCGCGTGCATGTCGACGATGTCGGCGGCGATCGGGTGGGTGGAGGGCAGCTGGTCCTGGCGGTAGGCCCAGGCCTTCTCGACGTTGGCGAAGGTCGTCCAGGCGCCCTGGCCCCAGCGGGTGGCCTCGGCCTGGCAGAGCACCGAGGCGTAGGTGGCGAACGACTCGTTCAGCCACAGGTCGTCCCACCAGCGCATGGTGACCAGGTCGCCGAACCACATGTGCGCCATCTCGTGCAGGATCGTCTCGGCGCGGCGCTCGATCACCGCGTCCGTGACGCGCGAGCGGAAGACGTAGTCCTCCAGGAAGGTCACGCAGCCCGCGTTCTCCATCGCCCCGGCGTTGAACTCGGGGACGAAGAGCTGGTCGTACTTCCCGAACGGGTAGCGGACGCCGAAGATCCGGTGGAAGAAGTCGAAGCCCTGCCTGGTCACCTCGAAGAGGTTGTCGGCGTCGAGGTGCTCGGCGAGCGAGGCCCGGCAGTACAGGCCCAGCGGGATGCCGTCGTGCTCGGAGGTCACCTTGTGGTACGGCCCGGCGCACAGCGCGGTGATGTAGGTCGACATCACCGGGGAGGGCGGGAAGTGCCAGCGCTTGGCCGCCTGCAGGGCCCCGTGCCTGCCCCGGTGCTCCTGCAGCTCCTCCGACGCGTCGGGCGCCGCGTTGGAGATGACCTCCCAGTGGGAGGGCGCGAGCACGGTCAGCTCGAACGAGGCCTTGAGGTCGGGCTGGTCGAAGCACGCGTACATCCGGTGCGCGTCGGCCGTCTCGAACTGGCTGTGCAGGTAGACGCTCTTGTCGACCGGGTCGACGAAGCGGTGCAGGCCCTCGCCGGTGCGGCTGTAGGAGCAGTCGGCGTCCACCCGCAGCTCGTTGGTCTCGGCCAGGCCCGGCAGCGGCAGCCGCCCGGTCTCCACGTCGTAGCCGCTCACGTCCAGCTCGACGCCGTTGAGGACGGCCTTGCGCACCTTGGCGCCGGCCAGATCGACGAACGTCTCCGCACCCGGCCGGGTGCTGGTGAAGCGGACCGTGGTGACGCTCTCGAAGCGCTCCTCACCCTCGGTCAGGTCGAGCTCCACCGCATAGGACTGCACGCTGAGCAGCCGTGCGCGCTCGCGCGCCTCGTCACGGGTCAGATTGCCTGCCACTACCGCTCCCTCTTCACAACTTCCCCCGCTCCATTGCTAAGGGGTGACTGAATCCTGCCACGTAAGGGCGCGGACCGCCGCTTCGCGTCAGGCTGCAGACCGATACCCGGATTCGAGAATAAAGAGGCATGTCAAGGTATTAATAAGCCGGTGGAATAGGGGACTCCGTCGTCCGGGTTGTCGCTACCGAACAAGCCTCACGACCAGGAAGCCGGAGAAAATGACTGAGCGCACCCCTGTGGATCTCTGGTTCGACCCCTTCTGCCCGTTCGCGTGGATGACCTCCCGCTGGTTGCTGGAGGTGCAGAAGGTGCGGTCGATCGAGCCGCGCTGGCACATCATGAGCCTCAACGTGCTGAACGAGGACAAGGACGTCCCCGACGCCTACCGCGAGATGATCGCCCAGGCCATCGGCCCGGTCCGGGTGGTCGCCGCCGTGCAGGAGAAGTACGACTCCGAGACGGTCGGCCGCCTCTACACCGAGCTTGGCACCCGTTTCCACAACCAGGGCAGGCTCAAGGAGCTCGACACGCTCCGCGAGACCGTCCAGGAGGCCCTGGAGGCCGCCGGGCTGGACCGCGCGTTCGCCGACGCGATGGACTCGACCGAGTTCGACGAGGTCGTGCGCGCCTCCCACAACGACGGCATCGACCGGGTCGGCCAGGAGGTCGGCACCCCGGTGATCGCCATCGGCGACGTCGCCTTCTTCGGCCCGGTCATCTCACCGGCACCCAAGGGCGAGGAGGCGGGCAAGCTCTGGGACGGCGTGCGCCTGGTGGCGGCCACCGACGGGTTCTTCGAGCTCAAGCGCTCCAGGACCCGGCAGCCGATCTTCGACTGACCCGTCCCCCGGCCGCGGGCACGCCCCTCCGTCGCGCGGGAACGGCCGGCCCCGCCGCCGCGTCTCCGCCCGGGTGACCCCGCTGTGCTCCCGTACAACGCTCACCGTCGTACGGGAGCCGCGTCCGGATCGCCCTCGCGTAACAACGGCCCGCACGCCAGGATGAGGGACATGCGCCACCTTTATCTGAACGGAGCCTGGCAGCCGTCCGCGTCGGCCGAGAGCATCGACGTGATCAACCCCGCGACCGAGGAGCTGATCGACCGGGTCCCCGCGGGGTCGCCCGCCGACGTCGAGGCCGCCGTGGCCGCCGCGCGCGCGGCCTTCCCCTCCTGGTCGGCGACGGCCCCCGCCGAACGGGGCAGGATCCTCGCCGCGGCCGCGGACCTGATACGAGAACGCTCCGACCAGATAGCCAGGATCATCGCCACGGACATGGGCGCCCCGTACGGCCTGGCGATGAAGGTGCAGACGCTGATGCCGGCCGGGGTGCTGGCCTCGTACGCCCAATTGGCCGGGACCTACGACTTCGAGGGCGGGCAGGTCGGCAACTCCCGCGTCTTCAGGGAGCCGGTCGGGGTGGTCGCCGCCATCACCCCCTGGAACTACCCGCTCCACCAGGTCGTCTGCAAGGTGGGCGCCGCGCTCGCCGCGGGCTGCACGGTGGTGCTCAAGCCCAGCGAGGTGGCGCCGCTGGCGGCCTTCGCGCTCGCCGGGATCTTCGACGAGGTCGGCCTGCCCGCCGGGGTCCTCAACATGGTCAGCGGGTACGGCCCGGTGGTGGGCGAGGCCCTGGCCGGCCATCCCGAGGTGGACATGGTGTCGTTCACCGGCTCGACCCGGGCCGGGCGCCGGGTGGCCGCGCTCGCGGCCGAGTCGATCAAGCGGGTGGCCCTGGAGCTCGGCGGCAAGTCCGCCAGCCTGGTCCTGCCGGACGCCGACCTGGGGACGGCCGTCAAGGCGACGGTGGCGAACGCCTTCGTCAACTCCGGCCAGACCTGTTCGGCGTGGACCCGCATGATCGTCCACCGCGACCGTTACGACGAGGCGGTCCGTCTCGCCGTCGAGGCCGCGGGCAAGTACGTCGTCGGCGACCCCTTCGACGAGACGACCAGGCTCGGCCCGCTCGTGTCCGAGGCCCAGCGCGACCGGGTCGTCCGCTACATCAACCGGGGCCAGGAGGAAGGCGCCCGGCTGGTCGCCGGAGGCACCGACCGGCCCCTGCCGCGCGGTTTCTACGTCGAGCCCACGGTGTTCGCCGGGGTGGAGCCGGGGATGGTGATCGAGCAGGAGGAGATCTTCGGCCCGGTCCTCACGATCATCCCCTACCTCAGGGGCGAGGACGAGGCGGTCACCATCGCCAACGGCACGCCGTACGGCCTGGCGGGCGCGGTGTGGGCGGGCAGCGAGCAGCGCGCGGTCGAGGTCGCCCGGCGGCTGCGCACCGGCCAGGTGGCGGTCAACGGCGGCCGGTTCAACCCGCGGGCGCCCTTCGGCGGCTACAAGCAGTCGGGCCTGGGCCGCGAGCTGGGCGAGTTCGGGCTCGAGGAGTTTCTGGAGATCAAGTCCGTCCAACTCTGAGAGTCGCCGGGGTGTCCGGCTCCGGGGACCGACTCCGGCGGCCGGCCGGGGTCAGGGGGCCTGGAGCAGGACCTTCCTGGCGGCCTCCCTGGCCAGCCTGTCCACGTACAGCCTGCCGTCGAGGTGGTCGGTCTCGTGCTGGAAGCAGCGCGCCAGCATGCCCCGGGCCCTGATCCGGATCGGCCGCCCCAGCCGGTCCAGGCCGCTCACGGTGACCCCGGCGGCCCGGGGCGTCCTGGCGTAGATCGGGGTGCCGGTCCCGCGGTCGGGGACGGACAGGCAGCCCTCCTCGTCGAGGACCTCGGTGTCGTCGTCCACGGTCAGCTCGGGGTTGATCACGTGGCCCTTGCGGTTGCTGCAGTCGTAGACGAAGATCCGCTTCGACACGCCGATCTGGGGACCGGCCAGGCCGACGCCCTGCGCGGCGTACATCACGGCGAACATCTCGTCGATCATGCGCCGCAGGTCACGGTCGAAGTCGATGATCGGCTCGGCGGGCGTGCGCAGGACAGGGTCACCGACCACTCGGATGTCACGCATGTGGGGGATCTCTCTTGTAAGGGTTCCGTGAGCATTACGGCTATTACTCTATCCGGGGGCCGGGTGGAGCCGCCCGCGTACACCTGCGAAACTGTGCGGGTGCGCGTCTACATCGGTGCCGACCATGCCGGCTATGAGCTCAAGAACCACGTCGTCTCCTGGCTGAAGGAGCACGGCCACGAGGTCGAGGACTGCGGTCCCTTCGTCTACGACGCGGAGGACGACTACCCGCCCTTCGTGCTGCGCGCGGCCGAGGGCGTCGTGGGTGACCCGGGCAGCCTGGGCGTCGTCATCGGCGGTTCGGGCAACGGCGAGCAGATCGCGGCCAACAAGGTGCGCGGCGTCCGCGCCGCCCTCGCCTGGAGCGAGGAGACCGCCAGGCTCGCCCGCGAGCACAACAACGCCAACGTCGTCAGCCTCGGCTCGCGGATGCACGAGCCGGAGGAGGCGATCAGGTTCGTCGAGACCTTCCTCGCCACCTCGTACTCCGGGGCCGAGCGGCACAACCGCAGGATCGCGCAGCTCACGTCGTACGAGACCATCGGCCAGCTCCCGCCGCTGCCGTAGCCCCCGGCTTCCTACCGCTGGCGGTCGCGGTGCGGGGTCTCCCCGCGCGGCGGTTCCCTGCGGGCCCCGTTGCGCGCCGGCTCCTTGCGGGGCGCCTCGTCACGCAGGGGGCGGCGGTCCGCGGCCTCCTGCTGCTCCCGCGACGGGCGTGAGACGTCTCGCGCCCGCATCGCGGTGATCGCGTTGATCTGCAAGCTCTGCAGTGCCATGCCCGCCACCATAACCCGCCCCCGCCCCGTCCGGCTCCCGCTGGAGGGGGCCGTCAGAAGACCAGGCCGGCCCAGGGGGCGGGGTCCCACGACATGGCGGTGGACAGCTCCCGCAGGGCCCCCGCGCGCGTCTCGCGTACCACCCCCGCGGCCAGCAGCGCCGCCAGCGGCCGCCCGCCCAGGTAGGCGGCGCCCAGCACGGCGACGGGCAGGGTGAGGTCGGCGGGGTCGTCGGAGGGCGCGCAGCGGGCGCCGGAGGTGTCGGCCGTGAGCCGCCAGCGGCGCGCGTTCCACGGGCACACGGTGTCCTCGACGTCGATCACCACGTCGACCGGCGCGCTGTAGCGGCGGGCCGGAAGGGCCCGCTCGACGTCCACGACGCGGATCCAGAGGTCGTCCTGCCAGAGCGCGTGGAGCACGCGCGGCTCGGCCAGCAGGTGGATCAGCGGGTCGTCCGCGGGCCGGGCCTGGGTGACGACGTGCGAGACCAGGTCGCGGTCCAGGACGTGCCGCCAGAGCAGCGCGTAGGCGGCGGGGTCGAGGCCGAACAGCTCCTTGAGCCGCAGCTCCCCGGCGGGAAGGTCGTGGTCGTCGAAGGCGGCCTTGATCCGGAAGAGCGCGTAGCCGCGCGGACCGGCGTCGTCCTCGGCGACCACGGCGCGCAGCGGGCCGGCGCCGCCCTGGTCGGAGTCATGGTCGCTCAGCACGGTGTCCCAGCGGCCGGGCGTACGGGCGTACAGCCCGGGACGCTCCTCGAACGCCGACTCGTAGATCTTCTCGAAGGTCGACCTCGCCTCCGCGGGCCTGACGACGCGCAGCCGCAGGGCGGGGTCGGCCGGGGCGTGCCGGGTGAAGGCCGCCCTCGCGGTGGGGATCCGGAAGGGCATGCAGTCGGCGGCCCTGCCGTAGCCGTAACGGCCGTAGATCGCGGCCTCGGCCGCGTAGAGCGCGGCGACGGCCTCGCCCCGCTCGCGCAGGTCGGACAGCTGGCGGGCCATCAGCGAGGAGAGGATGCCCCGGCGGCGGTGCGAGGGCAGCACGCTGACCGCGGTGACGCCGCCGACCGGGATCGGCCCGCCGGGCACGGTCATGCTGAAGCTGTGCGCGGCGGTGGTGCCCACGAGCAGATCGCCGTCGAACACGCCGAGCGTACGGTCGAACTCGGTGTTGCGCCTGTAGATCTCCTGCCGGTGTTCCGGGATGGCGGCGCCGAACGCCTCCTCGTCCACGGTCATCCAAGCGGACCATTCGGCTTCGGTGATGGGACGTAGGCTGAGAGTCATCTTCCAAACGGTAGTAGGGGACAAACGGTTCCGGCCATCTAATATCCCTGCTTAATGATCAAGGCGTTGGTCAAGTGGGCTGCCCAAAGGGGGGACGGCCAGATACAGTCGAGCGCATCATGAGTTCCCGTCCGGTGCCGCTGCTCCCTCCGGCGCTCCGCGCGTTCCTGGTCCGCGTCCCCCTTCTCGTCCCCGTCGTGCGCTTCCTGCGGCGCGGCCCCCTGGCGCGCGACCGCAACCTGCTCATCACCCTGACCCTGCTGACCCTGCTGATCGGCGGGCTGGCCGCCAGGGTGTCCATGGAGTGGTTCTCCCCGGCCCTGATGATCCCGGTCACCCTCGTGGCGGGGCTCCAGCTCAGGCTGAACAGCCTCGTCAAGCTGCTGTGCGCGGTCACGATCTCCCTGATCTACGTGGCGGTGGTGCGCGGGGTGGGGCACATCGGTCCCGGCCTGCTGGTCACCTTCGGCTTCACCGCGGTGCTGGCCGCGCTGATGGCCCGGACCCGGGGCAAGCTCGGCGTGCAGGGCCTGCGCGGCGACGCGATGCTGCTGGAGTTGCGCGACCGTCTCAAGAGCCAGAGCGACCTGCCCCCGCTGTCCAAGGAGTGGGGCTCCAAGGTGGTCCTCAAGCAGGCCGGGGGCTCCTCCTTCGGCGGCGACTTCCTGGTCTCCATGCGCGAGGGCGACACGCTGGAGCTCGCCCTGGTCGACGTGTCGGGCAAGGGCGTCGACGCGGGCACCCGGGCGCTGCTGCTGTCGGGCACCTTCGGCGGGCTGCTCGGCTCGGTCACCGACTTCCTGCCCGCCTGCAACACCTACCTGCACCGCCAGCGCGAGGCCGAGGGCTTCGTCACGGCGGTCCACCTGCGGCTCAACCTCGTGACGGGCGAGTACGTCATCACCTCGGCCGGTCACCCCCCGGTGGTCAAGTTCGAGTCGGGCACCGGGACGTGGCGGGTCTCCACGGCCAAGGGGGTCGTCCTCGGCGTCGTGCCCGACCTGCACTGCGAGGCCGACCAGGGGATGCTGCGCAAGGGCGACGCGCTCATGCTCTACACCGACGGCCTGATCGAGCAGCCGGGGCGCGACATCGACGCCGGCCTCGACCGCCTGCTGGGAGAGGCCGAGCGCCTGATGCCCTCGGGGTTCCGTGACGGCGCCCGCAACCTGGTCGCCTCCATGTCGTCGGGCCACAACGACGACTGCGCCCTCATCCTCATCTGGCGCCCCTGAGATCCGGTGCCCCGGGGAACCGGGCGGGGCTCAGAGCCAGCCGGAGTCGACGGCGATGCGCACGGCGTCGAGACGGTTGCGCGCCTGGGTCTTGCACATGATCCGCGACAGGTGGTTGCGGACCGTTCCGACGGAGAGGAACAGCTGGTCGGCGATCTCGCCGGACCTCGCCCCCTGCGCGACCAGCCGGAGCACGTCGAGCTCCCTGCGGGTCAGCGGGTTCTCCACCGCCCTCAGGGCCGCCACCGCGAGCTCGGAGTCGACCGCGCGCCGTCCGGCCGCCACCTGGCGGACGCCGTCGGCCAGCTGCTCGGGAGCGACCTCCAGGCCCATGAACCCGAGGGCGTGGGCGGCGAAGGCCCGGCGGACCTGCCCGGGGCTGGGGTCGCGCGACAGCAGGAGGACCCGGCAGTCGGGAGCCTCCTCGTGCAACCGCAGCGCGGTGGTGAAACCGCAGACGTCCGGCAGGTCGAGATCGATGACCGCCGTCTCCGGCGCGTGCCGCAGGACGGCGGGGAGCACCTGCTCCCCGGCGGCCACGTCGGCCACCACCTTCATGTCGGCCTCGTTCTCCAGCGTCGCCACCAGCCCGCGACGGACCAGGGGAAGATGCTCGGCAACCACGATCCCGATCAAAACGCTCCTATCTCTCGCCCTCACCTTCATCAAAGAGTGTTCGTGCGATCGCTGAATGTCAACGGAGCGCGTCCAATCGGCGAAGAGCCATGAACGGCCCGATAGAGGGGCGACAGGGAAGGCGGGGAGGGCCGGGAAGGCAGGAAAGGCCGGGAAAGCCGGGAGAGCCGGGAGGCAGGGAAGGACGGAAAGCGGGGAGGACCGGGAAGGCAGGGAGGACCGAAAAGGACCGCTTTTCCGCGGCGGCGTGCGGGCCGGATACTTGGGCTAACCTCTTATGGGGCATTGTCGGTGAAACCGCGATGGGGGTATGAACCTGTGAGCTGGCTCTCCGTGGTCGGGGTCATCGTCTTTCTCGTGGGACTGATGGTGTCGATCGGGCTGCACGAGATCGGCCACCTGGTGCCGGCCAAGTTGTTCGGTGTCAAGGTCACCCAGTACATGGTCGGGTTCGGCCCGACGATGTGGTCGCGCCGCAAGGGCGACACCGAGTACGGCGTCAAGTGGCTCCCGCTCGGCGGCTACATCCGCATGATCGGCATGCTGCCGCCCCGGCCCACCGACGCCCCCGGCAAGGTGCGCTCGGTCTCCACGGGCCCCTGGCAGGGCCTGATCGAGAACGCCCGCGACGTCGCCCTGGAGGACGTGCGGCCCGGCGACGAGGACCGGGTGTTCTACCGCAAGCCCTGGTGGCAGAAGGTCATCATCATGTCCGGCGGTCCGGCGATGAACTTCGTGCTGGCGTTCATCCTGTTCGGCGTCGTGCTCATGGGGTTCGGCATTCCCACGCAGAAGACCGAGATCGCCTCGATCCCGCAGTGCGTGAAGACCGCCGCCGAGTACGCCAAGAACCCCGAGTGCACCGCGACCGACAAGCCCAGCCCGGCCAGCGCGGCTGGGCTGCGGCCGGGAGACGTCATCGTGTCCGTGGCGGGCAGGTCCGCCGCGAGCTGGGACGCCGCGACGCGGGCCATCCGCGACCACGGCGCGGGCCCGATCGCGATCGGCATCAGGCGGGCCGGCCAGGACCTGACCGTCAACGCCAGCCTCATCGCCCAGGACCGCGAGTCGCTGGACGAGCCGGGCAAGATCGAGAAGGGTGTCGGCTACCTCGGGGTCAGCCCGAAGATCGTCATCGAGCAGCAGAGCTTCGGCGCCGTGGCCGCGCACATGGGGGATCTCACCTCGGCCACCGCCGCCTCGCTGCTCAGGTTCCCCGAGAAGATGGTGGGCGTCTGGCACGCCGCCTTCTCCGGGGACGAGCGCGACAGGAACGGCCCGATCGGTGTCATCGGCGTCAGCCGTATCGGCGGTGAGATCGCCGCCGCCGCGATCCCGCTGGAAAACAAGATCGTCGTTTTCATCAACCTGCTGGCCGGCTTCAACCTGGCGATCGGCATGTTCAACCTGATCCCGCTGCTCCCTCTGGACGGCGGGCACATCGCGGGCGGTCTGTGGGAGGGCCTCAAGCGCGGCTTCGCCCGCGTCGCCCGCCGCCCCACGCCCGGCCACGTCGACATCGCCAAGGCGCTTCCGCTCACCTACGCGATCGCCTTCTTGATGATCATCATGGCGGGCCTGCTGATGTACGCCGACCTGGTCAACCCGGTCCGCCTGTCCGGCTGACCGTCCTTCCCTGCCGGGTGGGGCGGCACGGCGCATCCGTCCGAAGAGGTTAGGGTGACGCCGTGAACGAGGGAACGCCTGGAGCGATGATCGACGTGGCCCTGTTCCGGCTGCGCCGGATCTGGTCGCGGCCACTGCGCGCGCGCAAGGCCGGGGAGCCGCAGCGGCCGGTGCACATGTCGAACGTGATGGTCGTGCACGCCGTGCACAAGCTGAGCCTGGACGTGCCCGAGGTGACCGTGGGAGCCGTCGCCGAGCAACTGGGCGTCGATCCCTCCACGGCCAGCAGGCTGGTCAACGACGCGGTCGGCGCGGGGTTCGTGGAGCGCGAGGAGTCGGCCGTGGACGCCAGGCGGGCCCGGCTCGTGCTGAGCGAGCGGGGCCGCCGCGTGCTGGAGGTGGTGGTCCGCCACCGGCGCACCTACCTGGACGGCCTGATGGCCGACTGGGACGAGCCGGACCGCGAGGCCTTCGCCCGGCTTCTCGACCGTTTCGCCGAGGCCGCCGTCGCCCGCCCGGCGAACCTGGCCAACCTCGACCGGATGATCGCCGAGACGCTCGTGGAGACCTCGGCCCTGGGCTGACCCGGACCCGGCCGCCGCTACTCGCCGGTGACCCCGTCGATCCGCTGGCGGACGATGTCGGCGTGGCCGTTGTGCCGGGCGTACTCCTCGATCATGTGGACGAGGATCCAGCGCAGCGAGACGTCCTGGTCGCGGCGTTGCGTCTTCCCTATGGTGTCCATGGACAGCCCGGCGGACAGCTCGCGCGCGTGCTCGACCTCGCCTCGCCAGCGGGCGAACGCCTCCTCCGCCGTGCTGGTCTCCAGGGTGTCGAAGTCGCCGTCGGGGTCGTCGTCGGAGTAGTAGAACGGCGCGACGCCCTCGCCGTTGAGGATGTTACGGAACCAGTTGCGCTCCACCTCGGCCATGTGGCGGACCAGGCCCAGCAGGGAGAGCGTGGAGGGCTCGGCGGCACGCAGGCGAAGCTGCTCGTCCGAGAGCCCGTCGCACTTCACGGCCAGGGTCTCCCGGTGCCAGTCGAGCCAGGAGTGCAGCATCGCGCTCTCGTCGGCGATGAAGGGAGGGTCAACGCGTGTGTCGGTCATGGCGCCCAATCCTGTCGGTGCGCGGGGCCGCTGTCATGCCCTTTTCTGGCTGATTGCGAGGATTTCCAGCCGTCCGGGCGCAGAGGAGGGTGATGACCCGGTACGTCCGCCGCCGACAGAGACCGCGACCCTCGTGAAGGCCCCGGGCCTCGCCCTGGTTCGGGGGGACCTACACATCGGTGCACGTCAGTACTGCTCGGCGTCCAGTCGCCACTTTCCACAACAAGTGAGACGCGGTCGTCCACCTGCCCTCAACAATCCCACCGAGGGCATATAGGCGAGTCCGCAGAGCAAAGTAGGCAATTCAGCCCGCCGTGACCCCGGCCGCACCGCCGTGACGACCCGGGCTCGACTAAGGAGGTGTCAATATTCGCCCGGGTCGATCGGTGGATTGGTGATGAAAATCGGGCACGCGGCCAAAAGCTTGTCATCGGAGGATTCAGGTCGAGTGCGGCTTTTCCCGGTTCGATCCAGACTGTTTCCCCGGCCGGTAATGGTTTCCCATCGGCCTTCGGCACGGTCCCTTCCAGGTCGTGTTCGCCGCCGTTCCGGGATTCCCCGATGCCCCGATTTACTGTGGAGGGGTTTCGGTGTTCGTCATGGCGGCCTCCCGCGGCCGGTCGAGCCGAAAAGTGATCGGGCTGGACGGATCCGGAAAGAAGGCGTTCCCAGGTGCGCGCGAACTCAGAGAAGATACTTGTCGTCGGGGCCGGGGTGAGCGGGTTGACCACTGCGTTGTGCCTGGCCAGGGAAGGGTTTCGCGTCACCGTCATCGCGGAGGGATTCGCGCCCGACATCGTCTCGGTCGTCGCGGGCGCGCTGTGGGAGTGGCCGCCGGCGGTGTGCGGTTACCACCACGACCAGATCTCCCTCGCCCGCTCCAAGAACTGGTGCCTCACCTCGTACGACATGTTCGAGAAGCTGGCCCGGGCCAGGGTTCCCGGGGTGGCCATGCGAAGGTCCAACTTCTATTTCAAGCACCCCGTCGAGGAGAGCCCGCACGATCTCCACAAGATGCGGGAGCTCGCGGGGAAGGTGCGCGGCTTCGTCCGCGACCGGTCGCTCGCCGAACGCAACGGCATCAGTCCCGACTACGGGGTGGTCGACGCGTACTCGCACATGGCACCCATGATCGACACCGATCAGTACATGGCGTGGCTGATGCGGCAGGTCAAGATCCACGGTGTGCGGGTCGAGCGCTACCGGGTCGAGGGGCTGCTGGCCGAGCGCAGGGCCGAGCTCCTCGACCGCTTCGGCGCCGAGCTGATCGTCTGCTGCGCGGGCCTCGGCACCGCGGGGCTCCGGGGCATCGGCATGTACCCGCTGCGCGGCGCGCTGGTGCGGGTCCGCAACGACGGGCTGCGCGGGCGCCGGATCCGTGAGGCCCACTGCGTCTCCCACGACGAGCGCAACGAGGGTGAGCAGGACATCGTCTTCATCGTGCCGCGCAATCCGAAACTGCTCGTTCTCGGGGGACTGGCGGAAAAGGACGAGTGGGACACCGGAATCAACCTGGAGAACCACGGTCCCGTACGGGATATGTACGAGCGGTGCCTGGCCTTCATGCCCGCGTTGCGACACGCGAGGCTGGATCCCGACGAGCCGGTACGGGCGGGGCTGCGGCCGTTCCGGAACGAGAACGTCTGCCTCGAGTGGGACGACGAGGAAAAGGTCGTTTACAACTTCGCGCACGGCGGAGCCGGATTCAGTTTTTCCTGGGGTTGCGCCCAGGAGGCCGTCGGCCTGGTGCGCGCGGCGATAGAGGACCGCGAGTACTCATATTCCTTCTGATTTTCTTCTGATGGACCAGCGGATTTCTCCCGAGAGTGGATGGGCGTCGAAAATGCGGAGAACCATCACGTGCTTCCTGGTCGCGAACTCGGCCCTCGTGCTCACCGCGTGCCTGCCGTTCGGTGCCGCGAACACCGGTGTCGTGTCGTCGCGGCATTCCGGGGCGCCCGTTCCTCACGAGCGCCCTCCCGCGCCTCGTGCCGAGCCCGCCCCGCTGTCACGGTTTCCCCTCCTGCGTCCTGGTGACAGGGGGGCCCAGGTCCAGGAGGTCCACCGGCGTCTCGACCGGCTGGGGTTCGGGCCGGGGCAGGTCGGCGACGAGTACCGCCCCGCGATGCGCGCGGCCGTGTGGGCCTTCCAGAAGGCGAACGGGCTGCCTCCCGCCGACCAGATCGACCCGCCGACCTGGCGGGCGCTCTCCCGCCCGGCGCGTCCGCGGCCGCTGGTGCCGTACGGGGAGCCCACGAGGGTGGAGATCGACCTGCGCCGCCAGCTGCTCACCGCGTGGCGGGACGGCAGGCCCGCGCTGGTCTCCCACATCTCGACCGGCAACGGCGAGCACTACTGCAAGAAGGGGAACTGCGGGGTCGCCGTCACGCCCACCGGGGACTTCCGCGCCTGGTTCCGGACGCCCGGATGGACCAGCGGGCCGCTGGGCGACCAGTTCTACACCATCTACTTCAACGAGGGCATCGGCTTCCACGGCTCGGAACGGGTTCCGCGGCATCCCGCGTCCCACGGGTGCATCCGGGTCCCCCTCCACAACGCCAAGGCGCTCTACGACATGACCCCGACGGGAACCCCGGTCTACGTCCGCCGCCCCGAGGCTCCCAAGCCGCCCGACCGCGAGAGGTCTCCGGAGCGTGTCACGTCCTCTGACCGTGCGAGGTCTCCGGAGCGTGTCACGTCTCCTGACCGTGCGAGGTCTCCGGAGCGTGTCACGTCCTCTGACCGTGCGACGCCGGAGTCTCCCGGGCTTCCCGACGAGCCTCCCGGCATTCCCGCCCGGGACGCGGACCGGCCGAAGACGCTCTGAGCCCGGCCACCGGCGCGAGGCTCGCCCTCACCCGGGCCTCCGCCGTCGTCGTACACGCGTCGGCGACCTTCGCGACCGACCGACCGGCCAGGCAGGCGGCCCCGGACCCGGCGTTCGAATGACGCACGGGTCCGGGTCCGCCCGGCCGGCGGTCGCCCACGAGGAGTGCGCCGATGTGCCGGGTGGGACGTTATGCGATCGCCGGTTCGCCCAGGGGGCGCGGCGTGCTCACCGGAGCCTCGTCGAGCGGCTGCGGGGGAGCGTTGAGCACCTCCTCGTCGAGGCGACCCTCGCTGCGGGCGACGAGGACCGGCACCACGATCTGCCCCGCGACGTTGGTCGCGGTACGGATCATGTCGAGGATCGGGTCGATGGCGAGCAGCAGGCCGACGCCTTCGAGCGGCAGGCCCAGCGTGCTCAGCGTCAGCGTGAGCATCACGGTCGCGCCGGTCAGACCGGCCGTCGCGGCCGAGCCGACCACGGAGACGAACGCGATCAGCAGGTACTCGCCGACCCCGAGCTGGACGCCGAACACCTGCGCCACGAAGATCGCCGCCAGTGCCGGGTAGATCGAGGCGCATCCGTCCATCTTGGTGGTCGCGCCGAACGGCACGGCGAAGGAGGCGTAGCCGCGGTCGACGCCCAGGCGCTCGATCGTGACCTTCTGCGTCAGCGGCAGCGTGCCGACCGAGGAGCGGGAGACGAAGGCCAGCTCGATCGCGGGCCACGCGTTGCGGAAGAACGTGACCGGGTTGACCTTGCCGACCAGCGCGAGCAGCGCCGGGTAGACGGCGAGCAGGACGATGAGGCAGCCGACGTAGACGCCGAGGGTGAGCTTGGCCAGCGGTGCGAGCAGGTCCCATCCGTACGTGGCGACCGACTTGCCGATCAGTCCGGCGGTCCCGATGGGGGCCAGGCGGATGACCCACCACAGCGCCTTCTGAACCAGTTCGAGGATCGAGCGGCTGAAGTCGAGGAACGGCTCGGCCTTCTCCCCGATCGCGAAGGCGGCCGCACCGAGGACGACCCCCAGGAAGACGATCTGGAGGACGTTGAGCTCGGTGAACGCCGTGACGATGTTGGTCGGGATGATGCCGGTGAGGAAGTCGACCCAGGTGCCGACGTTCTCGGGCGCCTTCGCGCCCGCCGTGCTCAGGGAGACGCCCTGGCCGGGGTTGATGATCAGGCCGAGGCCGATGCCGACGACGACGGCGATCAGCGCGGTGGCCAGGAACCAGAACAGCGTCTTGCCCGCCAGCCTGGCCGCGCCGTTGACGTTGCGGAGATTGGCGACGCTGACCACCACGGCGGTGAACACCAGCGGCGGTACCGCCAGCTTGAGCAGCTGGACGAAGATCTTTCCGACTTCGGTGAGGGTGGTGGCCAGCCAGGTGAGGTCCCAGACGCGGGCCGCGAAGCCGAGGGCCACGCCCACGACCAGGCCCAGCAGCAGCTGCAGGGAGAAAGAGAATCTCTTCACGATGAGGAGGGCTCCGAAAGACGGCATGCCTGGGAGGGCATGCGAAGGAGAAGAGGTGGTGAGAGGGGGATCGAGCGCCCGTCAGAGCGCGATCAGCGACAGAGGGAGCCGGTCAGACGACGGACATGGACATGCGGCCGCCCAACGAGCCACACGAACAGGACGCAAGCCTCACAAGATCAGTAAGTAACAGTGAACGGGACCGCATCTCGACTGTAAGAGCGGCATGACGCGCAAATCAAGACTTTTCCTACAGGGAGTCAGGGGATTAAGTTACCAGAGGCCGGATCAAGGATCCGTGACCGGGTGGCCGAAGGCGCCGGACGTGTCTCCGAGGCCCGATGCCCCCCGGTGGCCTGGGCTTTCCACGTTTCAGGCCGGTACCTACGGGCCCCGGGATCTCCCACTGTGTCGCGCCGTTCGTCAACCGGCCTCTACGGTGATGGCGCGGACAAGCAACGCTCGCCGTCCCACCTCGGCACGACTCCGTGTCCGCGCTTCCCGGTGTTGCCGAAGGGGCGCACGACGTCATCGAGGTGCGCGGGCTCCTGACCAGGCTAGGCGGCAGGTGCTCATCCCGCTCATCTCGCCGACGGCTACCTCGGCGTCTTCTGGCCTTAAGACGATCATGCGGACCGGCGGCCCGCGGGGCCGAGGTCGCGTCCGTCGAGGACCTCGATGTCGGTGATGGCCGTCGCGCTCGGATCCAGGCTCAGCCAGATGACGTCCTCACCGTCGCGTTCCAGCTGCACCATCCGGGAACCCGACGAACCCGGCGGAGCGGTCAGGAGATTGGCGCAGGTGGCACTACAGGTGCACACACCATGAAACGACAGGCCCTCAACCGTGTCCGCCAAGGGATCGTTCTCGTCCTCGGCGCGCAGCAGAGCGACGATGTCGGTGACGAGGCCGGGGAACACGTCCATCAGGCGTGGGAGTCGGCCGGTGGTCACGACGCGCACGACATAGCGATATAGCAGGTGCGTCCTCCTCGCGCCGTCCGACGACGGACCCCCGGCGCCCGGCGGGGCGCCGGAAGTCCCGGATGTGCCCCGAGAGGGGCGGCCGCCCGGGAAGCCGCAGCGCTAGTACATCGAGATGTGCGGATGGTCGAAGTGGTTGGCCGTGATGCCGCCGCGGTTGGACATGAAGTTCCAGCCGGAGCCGTGGTTGATGCGCTGGCGCCAGATCACGTACTTCACGCCGAGCTTGGCCTTGTTCTTGATGGCCCAGGCGGCGATCTCGTCGCCGAGCGCGAGGTTGGCGGCTGAGGGCATCGTGCCGCCGGTGCTCATCATGAAGTCGCAGGCGCGGCCCAGCGGGTGCTCGCCGCCGTCGTTGGCGGCCCGGTAGCAGCCGACGGAGTACGGGAGGCTGAAGCGCCGCATGACGGCGTCGCGCATGATCCGGGTGCGGTCGGTGATGTTGTCGGCGCCGGTGGGGAGCTGCGGGGCCCAGGTGCCGTCGGCGCGGCGGCCGGAACCGGTGGGGGCGAGGCGGTCGAGCCTGTCCTTGACGTCGCGGATCACGTCCTCGGCCTTCTCGCGCTGACCCTCGACCTCCTCGGCCTCGTCGCGGATCTCGTCGATGAGCCTGGACGCCGTCTCCGACGCCTTCTTCCTGCGTTCGAGGCTGCCGGCGAAGCCCTCCAGGTAGGCGGTCTGCTGGGCGGCGAGCTGCTCCATCACCGCGGCGGCGCCCATGTCGCCGGAGAACAGCAGTGCGGGCACCCCTCCGCTGCTGCTGGTCTGGTAGCGCAGCTGCACGATGGTGTCGACCTGCCTCTTGGCCTCGACGTAGGTCTGCTCGGCCTTCTTCAGGTTCTGCTTGGCGACGGCCTCGGCCTTCTGCGCCTTCCTGAGAGACTCGCGTTTGGCCGCGTAGGTCTCGATCAGCCCGTCGAGCTTCTTGCCGAGTTTGGCCAGGTCGGCGCGGAGCTTGGCCTCGGTCGGCTTGGGTTCCGCGATTCCCGCGGTGGGGGCACCGATGGTGAACGCCACGATCGAACTCAGACAGAGGGCCAGGGCGGCATGCCGACGGAACGTGGGGGACGAGGCCGCCACGAACTCTCCTCTCCTTGCGCCTACCGGGTTAGCTGACGGGTTCGGGCTGGAGGAAGCCCTTCCACCGAAGTGGTTTCACCCCAGGTGCGGTGGTTCCCCGGCTCCCGGGCGAGGCGCCCGGGATTAGGCATATCAGCGTTTGTAGCCGATGTGGGAAGGATAGTAGTGGTAAACAGCAGGCCATGCGACCTCAAGACGAGACCGAGTGGTAATCACTTCGTGATGACAGAGCGCAGAAGATGTGCTGTTTCCTCGGGTGACACGTCGTTCACGAACGCGCCCATCGCCGACTCCGACCCGGCGAGGTATTTCAGCTTGTCCGGCGCGCGGCGAATGCTGAACAGCTCCATGTGCGCGTACGACAGATCGCGGCCGGTGGAGACCGGTGCCTGGTGCCAGGCGGCGATGTAGGGCATGGGCACGCCGAACAGCCCGTCGAGGCGGCGGAGCACGTCGGTGTAGAGGGGGCCGAACGCCGCGCGCTCCCCGGCCTCCAGCGCGACCAGGTCGGGGACCTGGCGGTGCGGGTAGAGGTGGACCTCCACCGGCCAGCGCGCCGCGGCCGGGACGAACGCCGTCCAGTGCTCGTTCGAGGCCACCACCCGGACCCCGGCCTCCCGCTCCGCGGCCAGGACGTCGGCGAACAGGTTGCCGCCGGTCCGCTCCCGGTGGCGCTCGGCCGCCCCGAGGGTGAGCCTGGTGCGCGGGGTCACGTAGGGGTACGCGTAGATCTGGCCGTGCGGGTGGGCCAGGGTGATGCCGATCTCCGCCCCCCGGTTCTCGAAGCAGAACACCTGCTCCACGCCCGGTGTCGCCGACAGCTCCGCCGTACGGTCGACCCAGGCCTCCATGACCAGCTCGACCTGCTCGGGGGAGAGCCGCGAGAACGATGAGTCGTGCTCGGAGGTGAAGCAGACCACCTCGCACCTGCCGACCCCCGGGCGGACCTCGCTCAGCCCGCCGATCTCCCGGTGCTCGCCCGGCTGGGCGGAGAACGAGGGGAACCGGTTCTCGAAGACCACCACGTCGTACTCGGAGGCGGGGACCTCGGTCAGGTTGCCGGGAGTGGAGGGGCAGAGCGGGCACTCGCTGGCCGGGGGCAGGAAGGTGCGGCCCTGGCGGTGGCCGGCCACCGCGATCCACTCCTCGGTCAGCGGGTCGTAGCGCAGCTCGGAGGCGGCGGGGCGGGGCGGCAGGTCGCGCCTGTCGACCGCGCCGCGGTCGGTGTCGTCGCGCCGGTCGAAGTAGATGAGCTCCCGGCCGTCGGCCAGGTGGGTGATCGTGCGTTTCATCGGCCGGCGATCTCGCTCTCTCGCTGGGGTTCCGTGATGATCAGTTCGCCCACCGAGGCGGCGAGCTCCTCGCGGGCCTCCTCGGTGAGGCCGGAGTCGGTGACCACGATGTGGGCCTCGGCCAGCCGGGCGATCGTGCTGATGCCGACCGTGCCCCACTTGGTGTGGTCGGCGAGCACCACCAGGCGGTGCGCGGAGGCGACCAGCGCGCGGTTGGTCTCGGCCTCGATCAGGTTGGGGGTGGTGAACCCGGCGCGGGTGCTCATCCCGTGCACGCCGAGGAAGAGGGTGTCGACGTGGAGCCCGCGGATCGCCGAGACCGCGACCGGGCCGACCAGGGCGTCGGAGGGGGTACGGACCCCGCCGGTCAGCACGACCGTGCGGTCGGCCCTGGGAGAACGGTGGAAGACGTCGGCGATCCGGACCGAGTTGGTGATCACGGTCAGCTCGGGCACGTCGGTCACGTGGTGGGCGAGCGTCCAGGTCGTGGTCCCCGCGGAGAGCGCGATCGCCGTGGCGGGCCGGACGAGCCGGGCGGCGTGCTGGGCGATCGTCTCCTTCTCCGTCTGCTGGCGCGCGGACTTGGCGGCGAAGCCCGGTTCCTCGGTCGAGCCGGGCCCGGCCGCGGTGGCGCCGCCGTGGACCTTCTCCACCAGGCCGCGCTCGGAGAGCACCTCAAGATCGCGCCGGATCGTCATGTCGGACACGCCGAGCTCCCGGACGAGATCGGCGACCCTGACCCCGCCGCTACTGCGGACCCTCTCCAGGATCGCCTGCTGCCGCTGCTGGGCAAGCATCGCTCACTCCCCTTAATCCACCAGATTTCACCAAATTACCACGGCAAGAATGCAAAACACTGTTGAGTCTTGGTGACTATCCGCTCACAGTCGCTCAAGCCTGGTCACGATTCACAGCCGCTCGAGCTCGGCCGCGATGTTCGCCCTCGCCGCCGCCTCCAGGCCGGAGACCCGGAAGATCACCGGGAGGTCGAGCAGCGAGCGCAGCACGGCGGCCCGCCCGGCCCTGAACGCGTCGTCGGGCACGAAGCCGTACTCCTCGCGCACGGCCGCCGCGTACCGGGCGTAGGCCTCCGGGGACGCGCCCAGGATCGCCAGGTCCGCGTCGGACAGCACGGCCCCGTCCGCGTCGCCGGGCGCGGGGTCGTGCGTGACGGTCAGCCTGACCAGCCTGGCGACCGTGGCCACGGCCTCCGGGGACAGTCCCATCTCCGGCAGCGCGCGCTCGGCCAGCCCCGCGCTCCGCTCCTCGTTGTCGCCGCGCCGGGGGTCGTAGACGGCGTCGTGGAACCAGGCCGCCAGCCGTACGAGGTCGGGGTGCTCGGCGTGGCCGGCCAGGGCGTCGATGTGGGTGAGGACCGCCTCCAGGTGGGCGGTCGTGTGGTACCTGCGGTGCGGCTCGTCGTACCGGGTGATCAGTTCGCTGCCGAGGGGGTCGGCCCCGAGGCCGGCCAGGGATCGCCAGCGGGCCATCAGCTTCTCGTTCATGGGACGGAGCCTAGGACCCGGCCGAGGGGCGGGGCGCGAGGTCGATCACATGTTCGCACCGGGCCGCGAAACGGCGGGCCCGGGGAAAAATCGAGGCAAGGCCGGGGAAACACGCTCCACCGGAGCCGGACGGATCGGCGTCCGGGCCTTGTGCGACCACCGTTCCGGGAGGAATGTGAAGGTCTGAGCCGGTGAGATCGGGTCCCGGGAACCTCCGGGGAAAGGGAGGTCGGCATGGGCAGGAGAGCACGTAAGGCCAAGGCCCGCAGGAAGCGCAAGGCCAACCATGGCAAGCGGCCCGCCTAGCGATCCGGACCTCCCCGCGTGAGCCGTGCGCGAGCGCGGAGGAGCGAACGGTCAGGCCCGGCGGCCCCAGGAGGCCAGCAGCCGGGTCTGCGCGTCGGTGTCGGAGGGCACCTCCAGGTGCTCTCCGACGGACAGTTCCCCGACGAACTGCTCCTCGACGGAGAGTTCTCCGGCAGACAGCTCTCCGGCGGACAGCTCTCCGGTGGACTGCTCTCCGGTGGACTGCTCTCCGGCGGACGCGGCCTGCCGGTGGCCGGGCTCCGCGTGGCTGAACCAGGCGGCGCAGGCCTCGACCAGCTCGGGATCGAGCCGCTCGTCGGCGCCGATGGCGCGGGCCAGGTCCCAGGTGTGGATGAGCGCGTCGGCGAACAGCTCGGTGACGTACTCCCGGCCGGGCACGTCGCCGAACGGCAGGTGGACGAGGCGGTCGAGGGCGTCAGGGCCGGTCGCCGCCTGGAGGGCGGGCACGGCCGAGGTGTCGAACGCCTTGATGGGGTCGTCGCCGAGCAGGTCCCCCTCGAAGGCGTCGCCGACCTCCGCGGAGGTCCCCCCGGCGAGCAGCACGGGAGCCCACAGGTTCTCGCCGACGACGTGGTTGACCAGGGCGTGCACGTCCCAGTCGACGCACGGCGTCGGGTTCTGCCACTGATCGGGGCCGACCCGGTGGACGAGAGCGCCGAAGGCGTCCAGCGCGCGCCGGTAAGCCTCGGGTATGTCGATGGTCATCATGCCCCTCCCGATGCCCTCCCGGGTCTCCTCCCGGCTCTCATCTTGACCGTAACCCCTGAAAAGCCAGGAGTCATCGCGTCAACGGACATGACCGGAGGCTTTGGGACGACGCGGGGGAACCGCCGCGACACACCCGACCGTGGGGCTTCATCCCGCGGTCATCTGGCCGTCAGCAATAGGTCACGATATTTCGTGAAAATTCGCCACATGCGCACCACGACTTTCACCCGGGCGGCCGCCGCGGCGGTCACCGGCCTGCTCCTTCTGCCCGCCGCCGTGACCCCGGCCGCCGCCGAGTCCGGCCACGGCGACGTCAAGCTGACCTTCCTCGGCCGCTACACCACCGGTACCGTCGCCGCCGGCGCCTCGGAGATCACCGCGTACGACCCCTCGACGCGCCGGGTCTTCGTGGTCAACGCGCAGGCCGGCACCGTCGACGTGCTCGACATCCGCGACCCGCGCAGGCCGCGCAAGGTCGCCACGCTGGCCACCCCCGGCGCCAACAGCGTCGCGGTGCGCCGCGGCCTGGTCGCCGTGGCCCAGCAGGCCGCGGTCAAGACCGACCCGGGGACCGTCGCCTTCTTCGACGCCCGGAGCGGGAGGAAGCTCAGGCAGGTGACCGTGGGCGCGCTGCCCGACATGCTGACCTTCACCCCGGACGGCAAGCGGGTGGTCGTGGCCAACGAGGGAGAGCCGTCCTCCTACTGCGAGGGCGCGGTGGCCGACCCCGAGGGGTCGGTGAGCGTCGTCGACCTGAAGCGCTGGACGGTGCGTACCGCGGGATTCGGGAGGTTCGACGCCGAGCGGCTGCGCGCCCGGGGGGTACGGATCACCGGCCCCGGCGCCACCGCCGCCCGTGACCTGGAGCCGGAGTACGTCACCGTCGAGGGTGACACCGCCTACGTGACCCTCCAGGAGAACAACGCGCTCGCGATCGTCGACCTGGACCGGGCCGCGGTCCGCGACGTCGTCCCGCTGGGGCTGAAGGACTGGTCGAAGACCGGGCTCGACGCCTCGGACAAGGACGGGAAGATCGACATCAGGCCCCGGCCGGTGAAGGGCATGTACCAGCCCGACGCGATCGCGCACTTCCGCGACCGCGGGCGCACCTACCTGGTCACCGCCAACGAGGGCGACGGGCGCGACTGGGACTGCCACGCCGACGAGGTCAGGGTGAAGGACCTCAAGCTCGCGCTGCCCGACGCCGAGAACCTCAGGAAGGACACCGAGCTCGGCCGGCTGAACGTGGCCGCCGACTCGCCCAAGGACGCGAGCGGCGCCTACACCGAGCTGCACGCGTTCGGCGCCCGCTCGATCTCGATCAGGTCCACCTCCGGAGCGCTCGTCTGGGACTCCGGCGACCAGCTGGAGCGGCTCGTCGCCAGGGAACTGCCCGAGGCCTTCAACGCCGACAACGAGGAGAACGACTCCTTCGACAGCCGCAGCGACAACAAGGGCCCCGAGCCCGAGGGGGTCACGGTCGGCGAGGTGCGCGGCCGGACCTACGCCTTCGCCGGGCTGGAGCGGGTCGGCGGGATCGTCGCCTACGACCTGGGCGACCCGCGGGCACCGCGCCTGGCCGGGTACGTCAACACCCGCGACCTCGCCGGCTCGGTCGAGGACGGCACCGCCGGGGACGTCGGCCCCGAGGGTGTGCTGTTCGTCCCCGCCTCCGACAGCCCCACCCGCCACCCGCTCCTGGTGGTCGGCAACGAGGTCAGCGGCACCACCGCCGTCTACGAGGTCCGCTGAACCTCCGGGAGACCCCGAACCGGCCCGTCAGGCCCCGCGCCGCGAGAACTTCGCGCGGCGCGGGGCCTTCGCCGTCGTACGACAGCCCGGCGAGCTCACAAAGGCGCAGGCCAGGGCAGAAAGCGGGCTAGGGCAACCGCTGCTCGATCCAGACGATCTTGCCCTTCGGGGTGAGGCGGGACCCCCAGCGGTGGGCGAGCCAGTTGATGAGATGCAGGCCGCGGCCGGTGTCGCTGGTGGTGGACGCCTCCCGCATCACCGGCTCGGACGCCGAGCTGTCGGACACCTCGCAGACCAGCGTGGGCCCGCGCAGCAGCCGCAGCTCGACCTCGCCCTGACCGTGCTCGACCGCGTTGGCGACCAGCTCGCTGACCATGAGCTCGGTGTTGTCGCAGAGCGAGGACAGCTCCCACTTGTCGAGCGTGGAGCGGACGAATCGGCGGGCCTGGGAGGCCGAGCGGCGGTCGGAGGGCAGCGAGGTCTCGACGAACTCGTTCTCCGTCAGCTCCGACACCCTGGCCAGCAGGAGGGCGATGTCGTCACGCTCGTGTCCGGGCCGCTGGGCCCTGATCGTGAGGTCGCACACCTCCTCCAGGTCGTGGTCGGGGCCCGAGAGCAGGCCGCGCAGCGCGCCGATCCCCTCCTCGATGTCCCGGTCGCGGCTCTCCACCAGGCCGTCGGTGTAGAAGGCGAGTACGGTCCCGCCGGGAAGCGTGAACTCCCGCATCTCGGCGGGCTCGTTGCCGATGCCCAGGGGGAGCCCCGGCGGCAGCTCAAGCAGCTCGGTCTCGCCGCCGGGCCGTACCAGGATCGGCGGCACGTGCCCGGCGCAGGCGATCGCGCACCGCCGGGTGACCGGGTCGTAGGTGGCGTACACGCACGTGGCGATCTGGCTGGCGTCCAGGTCCTGGCTCATCAGGTTGAGCCGGAACAGCACGTCGGCCGGGCTCAGGTCCAGGCTGGCCAGCGTGCGCGCGGCCGTGCGGAGCTGGCCCATGGTGGCGGCGGCCCTGATGCCGTGCCCCATCACGTCGCCGACGACGAGGGCGACCCGGCAGCCGGGCAGCGGGATCACGTCGTACCAGTCGCCGCCCACCCCGACCAGGTCGCTGGCCGGCAGGTAGCGGGAGGCGATCGTCAGGCCCAGCGGCTGGGAGAGGTCGACGGGCAGCAGGCTGCTCTGCAGGGTCAGCGCGGTGCGGCGCTCGCGGTTGTAGAGCCGCGCGTTGTCGAGGCAGACACCGGTCCTGGCCGCCAGCTCCTCGGCCAGGTTGACGTCCTGCTCGTCGAAGGGCTGGCTGGTGGGCCTGCGGGTGAAGATGACGAAGCCCAGCACCCGGCCGCGCGCCTTCAGCGGCACCACCAGGAACGAGCTGTCCTCCAGCACCTTCGACACCGAGTCGCGCTTCCAGAACCGCCCGATCTCCTCGGCGGTCCTGCGCCCCAGGCGGGGGTAGAGGATCGGGTTGCCGGTGGCCATGCACCGGGCGTAGGGGGTCCACGCCTCGTAGACGGCCACCTCGTCCACGGGGAACGCCCTGGCGTACTCGCCGGGGGAGGGGTCGGCCACCCCGACCGCGATCCGCCGCACCAGCGCCGAGCCGTCGGTGGTCTCCTGGGGGAACTCCCCCTCGGTCACCAGCCGGTCCTGTACGAGGATGCCCGCCGCGTCCGCGAAGCGCGGCACGGCGACGTCCATCAGCTCCCTGCCGGTCTCGAACATGTCCAGCGTGCTGCCGATGCGCTTGCTGGCGGCGTTGAGCAGGGACAGCTGCTCGTGCATGGATGCGGGGCTGCCCATCCTGAACCCTGGCGTCGCTGGATTCTTGGTGACGAAACGGGACTTCACTCGCTCCACCGGGGTGCGGGAACCGGCGTCCACCAGGTTTCCAGTTCGAGGTCTTCTGCGATGGCGTTGGCTCCGTTGTATCCGGGGGCCGCGGAGACCGAGCCGCCCGGGTGGCTGCTGGCGCCGCAGAGGTAGAGGCCGTCGACGGGGGTGCGGTACTGGCCCATCTCGGGGACCGGCCGGTTGCCGCCCAGCTGGGACGGCTCGTAGGCCCCCACGTGGTGACTGCCGCGCACCATGTTGACGCAGTGGCGCTCGATGTCGAGCGGGGAGAAGACCCGTTTGCCCAGCACGGCGCCTCCCGCGAGGTTGGGGGCGTACTCGGACCACTCGGCGAGCAGCCGCTCCCCGACCTCCTCCCGCCGCGCGTCCCAGTTGGCCGGATCGCCGTCGAGGTCGTACGGGGCCCACGGCCACCAGAACGCCACGTGCTTGCCGTCGGGCGCGTACGAGGGGTCGAACAGAGAGGGGCACGCGCCGTTGCCGGCCAGCCGGTCGGGCAGCCGCCCCTGGTGGATCTGGTCGAAGGTGCGCCCGAGCTGCTCGCTGTCGTCGGCGCCGAGCACCACCAGGAAGGCCCGGTCCACGTCGGGGTCGAACTCGGCGGCCCGGTAGCGCGGCGCCTCGTCGAGCGCCAGGTGGAGGGTGACGAGGCTGTGCCCGGCCCACTTGTAGTCCTCGACCTTGGCCGCGATCTCCGCGCCGAAGTTCTCCGGGCCCGCCAGCCGCACGGTCTGCGGGGCGTCCACCGCGCTGGACACGAACCGGCGGGCGGTGAGCACGTCGCCGCCGGCGAGCCGCACCCCGGTGGCCCGCCCGTCGTCGACCAGGATCCGCTCGACGTGCGCGCCGGTGATCACGGTGCCGCCGTGCTCCTCGACGACGGCGCGCAGCGCGCTCGCGACGCTGCCCGCGCCGCCCACGGGCACCCCGAGCCTGGCGATGCGCGAGAGCAGCCGGGGGAAGAAGCTGCCGGTGCCGGGCACGTTCTCGATGGAGATCGCGTGCAGGAAGGACTTGAACAGCACCCTGACCTGGTCGCTCTCGAAGTTCCTGTCGACGGCCTCGTACAGCGACAGCGGCATGTAGCTCAGCATGTCGCGGCCGAGGTCACCCTTGAGGCGCTCGGCGACCACCGGCGGGGGCAGCGGTTTGGAGTACAGGAAGCCGTTCACCAGGCCCCTGGCCGCCTCGGCGTAGCGCTCGTACAGCTCCAGCCAGCGCGCGGCGTCGGCCTTGGAGAAGCGGGCGAAGGACTCGGCGGTGCGCTTGGGGTCGGTGTAGACCGTGATGGCCCGGCCGTCCCTGAAGACCGTGGCGTGCTGGGTCTCGGGGTAGACGTAGCTCAGGCCGTAGCGCCGGAGCTCCAGATCGGCGGGGACCGGGCCCTCCTCCAGGAAGTGGTAGCTGCTGTGGGTGTTGTGCCGGAATCCGGGCAGCGTGAGCTCCTGGGTGCTGCAACCGCCGCCCGCGACGTCGTTGCGCTCGACGACCGCGACCGACAGCCCCGCCTTCGCGAGGTAGGCGGCACACGTGAGGCCGTTGTGGCCCCCGCCCACGATGACGCCGTCGAACTCCGACACTTTCCCTCCAGGGGCGCGCTGACTGCTGGTATGGAGGATTGTAAAGAATGATCTATATACGAACCTCGTGTTTAACAGAGATTCATAGATATTTCCAGACGAACTAGGACTTGTAGGGGTTGAGGTGGCGGAGCAGTCGCGCCATCTGCTCCCCGTACCGCTCCCCGAACTCCTCGGACGCCGGGTCCTGCCCGCAGATCGCGCGGGCCAGCTGGGGGAATATCGCCCCTGCCCCGGCCGCGGCGAAGAGCATCAGGAGCAGGCAGGCGGGGTCCAGGTCGTCGGGGAACTCCCCCTCGGCCTGCCGTCTGCGCAGGTCCTCGACGTCGTTGCGCATCTCCCTCAGCAGCGCGGAGTCCTCCTCGCCGTCGTCCTGCAGCCCGCCCCAGATGAGGATCCTGGTGAGGTCGCGCTCGCGCACGCTCCCGGTGACGTAGCCGCGCACCAGCTCGGGCAGCGACGGCGGCGGTGACGTTTCGGCGAAGGTGCTCTCCCTGCTCTGCCACTCCGCCGTGAGCGCCTTGAGAAGCCCTTCCTTTCCGCCGAAATAGTAAGAGATGAGCTGCTTGTTCACTCCGGCCCTGGCGGCTATCTCGCTGACCCTCGTCCCGGCGAATCCCTTGGCGGAGAACTCGGCCCTGGCCGCCTCGACGATGCGCCTCCTGGTGCGCTCGGGATCGCGCTTGCGCTCCACGGGGGCGCGACGAGGGGTCTTGTCCATGCCTCACGGTAACACCGGCCAACCATCGGGATGAACTTATCAACCACATGGTTGATAAGTTCATCCCGATGGTTGATAGTGATGTCATGACTGATCTGAGAGTCGCCGTCGTCGGGGGCGGGATCGGCGGTCTCTGCCTGGCGCAGGGGCTGCGCGGCGCGGGGGTCGACGTGACGGTGTACGAGCGCGACCGCACCCCCTCCGACCGGCTCCAGGGCTACCGCGTCCACATCGACCCCGACGGCGCCCGGGCCCTGCGCGACTGCCTGCCGCCCGAGCTGTGGGAGGCGTTCCTGGCGACCTCCGGCCGCGACGCCCAGGACTTCCGCTTCCTCAGCCACCGGATGAGGCCGCTGCTGACCCTGGAGAGCCCGCCCGTGACCGACCCGGTGGACGCCCACCACTCGGTCAGCCGGATCACCCTGCGGCAGGTCCTGCTGTCCGGGCTCGAAGGGCCCTCCGGCGCCGTCCGGTTCGGCAAGACCTTCGAGCGCTACAGCCGTGCCCCCGGCGACCCCGGCGGCGCTCTCACCCTGCGCTTCGCCGACGGCACCGCCGAGACCGCCGACATCGTGGTCGGCGCCGACGGCGGCAACTCCCGCGTCAGGCGCCAGTACCTGCCGCACGCGCGCCGCGTCGACACCGGCATCGCCGCGATCGCCGGCAAGTTCCCGCTCACCGCCGCCACGCGGGCCCTGGTCGACCCCGGCCTGTACGAGGCCGTCAACATGGTCATCCCGCCGAGGGGCCTCGGCATGTTCACGGCCCCGCACGACCTCGGAGGCGCCGGAGGCACCGGAAGCACGGTCCTGCCGTCGGGGATCGGCAGGACCGAACGGGAGGGCGCCCTGTTCGACAACACCGCCGGTTACGTCATGTGGGCCTTCGGCGCCGCGACCGGCCGCTTCCCCGGCGGCCTCGCCGCGATGGACGGCGAGCGGCTCAGGGACACCGTGGCCCGGATGACCGAGGGCTGGCACCCCGACCTGCGCACGCTGGTCACCGCCTCCGACCCCGGCACCGTCTCGCTGCTGCCGATCCGCACCTCGGTGCCGATCGGCCCCTGGCCCGCCACGACCGTCACCCTGCTCGGCGACGCGATCCACAGCATGACCCCGATGCGGGGGATCGGCGCCAACGTCGCCCTGCGCGACGCCCGCTCACTCCGCCGCGCCCTCACCGGCGGGGGCGACCCCGTCGCGGCCATCGCCGCCTACGAGGCGGAGATGCGCGAGTACGGCTTCGCGGCCGTGCGCGACTCCCTCAGGGCGGCCCGCCGGTTCGTGGACGAGAACCCGGTGGCCCGGGCCGGCTTCAGGACCTTCCTGCGCACCGCCCGGCACCTCCCGCCCCTGAGGCGCAAGGCTTTTTCCTAGGTCCTCGCACTCAGGACTTCAGCTGGGTGAAGCGGATGTGGTTGCCGAAGGGGTCGCGAAGACCGCAGTCGATCCCGTACGGGCGGTCGGTGGGCTCCTCGGTGAACTCGACGCCCAGGCCCAGCAGCGTCTCGTACGTCTTGCGGCAGTCGTCCGTGCTGAAGATGAGGTGGCCGCCCATCGCGCCCTTGGTCACCAGCTCGCGGACCTGCCGCGCCGTCTCCTCCGACATCATCGGACCCCCCGGCTTCTCCAGCAGGATCTGGCGCTCCGGGTGGCCGGGGACGCTGACGGTCAGCCAGCGCATGACCCCCATGTCGACGTCGGCGTTGACCTCCAGGCCGAGCTTGCCGACGTAGAAGTCGAGGGCCTCGTCCTGGTCGAGGACGTATATCTGCGAGTGCGTGATGGCGTTGAACATGGAAATCACGCTACTGGGCGGCCCCGCGGAAAACTTATCCAAAACCGCTGAGTAGAGGGAGGGAGGGGGCGGTCAGTCGTTCGGCCGCGTCCACGCCATCGTGAAGCACGTCGGCACGCCCACGGCCGCCGCCTCCCTGCGGTACGTCCTCGGCGACCGGCCGACGATGTCGCGGAACGTGCGGCTGAAGGTCCCCAGGCTGCCGAAACCGACCTGGAAGCAGATGTCGGTCACGCTGCTGTTGGTGTCGCGCAGCAGGGACATCGCCCGCTCGACCCGGCGGCGCTGCAGGTAGCGGTGCGGCGTCTCGCCGAACGTCGCCCGGAAGGTGCGCGTGAAGTGCGCCTCCGAAACGTGGGCGATCCTTGCCAGGGCCGGAACGTCCAACGGCTGCGCGTAGGCGCGGTCCATCGCGTCCCGTGCCCGCAGCATGCGGCGGTTGCTCTCCTCCACGGCACGGCTCACGGCGCCATCACACCACGCCTCCCCGCCGCCCGCGAAGGCGCCCCGTCCCGTCGACACGGTCCCCTCCCTCCAGCAGACTCGTCCCCGCGGCCCCAGCGACGATCTTCCACGCCGCACGTGCCACCCGGTGAACGACCAGGAGGGAACTCCCATGGAGACCGTGACACACAGCCCGGCCGAGGGCGTCTACGCCGCCACCGGCGACTACGCGCACGCGATCGAGGTGCGCCATGCCGAACGCCTGTTGTTCGTCGCCGGGACGATGGGACTCGATCCCGCGGGAGTGCCCGGCGCGACCCTCACAGAGCAGATCGAACTCATCTGGTCGAACCTCCGGGTCATCCTCGCCTCCGCGGGGATGACCGTGGACAACATCGTGCGGGTCACCAGCTACCTGAGGGACGCGTCCTACGCCGAGGAGAACGCGAGGGCCCGCGTGGCCGCCCTGGGCGGACGTGTCGTCCCGACCACGGCGATCGTCGCCCAGACGCTCGTCAGCGACTGGCTCGTCGAGATCGAGGTGATAGCCGCGGGCTGAGGTGACGACGGCCGCCCCGGCGCCGGAAGCGGGGTTGTGGCCACGAGAACCCCGGCCGGACCCCCTCCGGAAACGATCCGCCGCGCCGGGGCCGGTCGAGCAGAATGCCGGTGTATGAGGGACAGACCGGCGGGCCTGGCGGAGGCCGAACTGATCGCGGCACTGGCCGAGGGCTGGGGCGTCGAGGCCCGCTCGGCCGAGTACCTCCCGGTGGGCGCGGGCGGCTACCACTGGTCGGTCGCCGACCGGCGCGGTACGGCGTGGTTCGTCAAGGTGAACGATCTCGGCGTCGAGGACGCCGGACGCGATGACGCGTTCGACCGGCTCGGCCGGTCGTTCGGCACCGCCCTGGCGCTGCGCCGGGACGCCGGCCTCGGCTTCGTCCTCGCGCCGGTCCCGGCCGTGACCGGCGCCGTGGTCTGGCGGCTCACCCCGGGATACGCCCTCTCGGTGTTTCCGATGGTGACGGGTAGCGCCGGACGGTTCGGCCCCCACCGGCCGCGGGACCGGGCCGAGGTGATCGACCTGCTGGCCGAGCTGCACCGGGCGACCCCGATCGTCGCGGACACCGCCGCCCGGACCGACCTGGTGCTGCCCGGCCGGGACCGGCTGGAGGAGGCACTGCGAGATCTCGGCCGGAGGTGGACCGGCGGGCCCCACGCCGAGCCGGCCCGCGAGCTGCTCTCCGCCCACGCCGGGCGAATCCGGCGATCGCTCGCCGACTTCGACCATCGGGTCGACCAGGTACGGAACACCGCGGAAGCCTGGGTGGTCACGCACGGCGAACCCCACCCGGGCAACATCATGCGTACCCCGGCCGGACCGCGTCTCATCGACTGGGACACCGTGCGGATCGCCCCGCCGGAACGGGATCTGTGGATGCTCACCCCCGCCCTCGCCACCATGCTCGGCGAGGACCCGGCCGGCGACGTCGACGACGTCCTCACCCGCTACACCAGAGCCACCGGCCGGCCCGTCACTCCGGCCGGCCTCGCTCTCTACCCTCTCTGGTGGCGGCTCGCCGACATCGCCGCCTACACCGACGAACTACGCCGGCCGCACGGCAACGGCGAGGACGCCGCCGCGTCGCTGACCTACCTGACCGGCTATCTC
Organism: Streptosporangium sp. NPDC002721; assembly: GCF_042888905.1. Classification (NCBI taxonomy): domain Bacteria; kingdom Bacillati; phylum Actinomycetota; class Actinomycetes; order Streptosporangiales; family Streptosporangiaceae; genus Streptosporangium; species Streptosporangium sp. NPDC002721. The sequence continues at coordinate 11,470 of NZ_JBIAQI010000011.1, read as the reverse complement.
GAATCCGGCCAAGACTGACCCACGCTCCCGCTCTCAGCTTCCTGGCCCCGGCCTGCTCGGCTTGCCCTGGGACGACGGCGACGGAAAGAGTCGCAGCCTTGCCGGCTACGGCCCCTGCTTCTGGAACTTCGATCACCCCTGGAGTCCGGGACCCCCGCCGGAGGCTTCTTGATCTTGTCGCCGCTCGCCTGCGGGGACCCCGTAGAGGTGCTGCCGGACGGTGATGTCGTGTTCGAGGATGTGGTCGACGGTGTGCCGGTAAGCGGAGAGCCAGGGGTGTTGGAGGGCTTCGTCGCGATTGAGCTTGTGGCCGTAGAGGGGTGTGTCGGGTACGACAGAGGCGGCTGGAACGAGAGTGCATGCGGGGTTGGGGCTGTTTGCGACGGGGCCGACACGGCATCCGAAGGTGACGCGGTTGGAGCCGGTGGGAGTTACGGGGTCATCTGGGTCCCACGAATCGTCAAGGACGACATCGATCCATGCCTCGTGAACTCCATCGTGGTGGTGGCAGGAGGCGTAATAGATGGCATGAGCGCCGTCGTCGCTGTTGATGAACCCTGTCACACGTTCGAAGGGGGTCCCGCAGCAGTCGCAGGTTCCTGTGCGAACCGTGCGTTCCGGGTCTGTTTCAAGTCTCACGGGTCGGAGTATGACTGCACAGTCTCGGCTGCGTGGGATGTCGAATGTCGCATGGCGACCGAGACCCGCATGGTGGCAGCGGTGCGGCCCACGTACGGCGGGCGGAACGGGCATGGCGGGTGAGGTGCGGCGCGCGGCCCTGAGTCCCACCGCCGACCGGGGCCGGCCCCAAGGCCGTGCGGCGCGCCGCCACCTCGACCTGGACGGGAGTCGTCCGGATCGTGGAGACGCCGGCCGAACCCGACGGAGGCAGGCTCGTCGAGGGCACTCCCAAATCGCGGGCCGGTCGGCGAGCGGCCTCCGTCCCCCCGGAGATCATTCGATCTCCGGCACGCCGGTAACACCTTGGCATCGGACGGCGGGGCGAGCCTCGAAGAACTGATGACCAGAACGGGACACTCCTCCAACCGGGCCGCTCTCACCTCCCGGCACACGAGCGGGGACCGTGACCAGGCCATCGCTCGGGCGCTGGGGAAGAAATTCAAAAAAGCCCGCGAAAACAGGTCCGGAAACCACCGGGCACGCAGCGGGCACGAAAGTTCCTGAAGTTTTGGCTAAACGTGAAAGGCCAGGTCGCCGCATATGGGCTGACCTGGCCTTTCACCATCTGAGCGGACGACGGGAATCGAACCCGCGTAGCCAGTTTGGAAGACTGGGGCTCTACCATTGAGCTACGTCCGCGCGAGCCGGCGTCAGTCTGGTCTAGACTTCATCCGTTCGTCAGGGCGTAAGCGTACCGGAGTTCCGGAGCGTGCGCGCACTCGACTTACCGGGGTGTGGCGCAGTTTGGTAGCGCACCTGCTTTGGGAGCAGGGGGCCGCAGGTTCAAATCCTGTCACCCCGACGCATGCCGGGCATCGGTTTCGACCGGTGCCCGGTTCTTCGTGTACGGGGGCCGAGCTTTCCGACGCGCGAGACGCGCGGGACACATGGGCAGGCGGGGGCGCGTGAGCCGACACGCGGAATGTATGCGCAGACGTGCCGAACACGCCCGATTCGTCTGTGCAGACCTGATCCCGCTGTGGCGGGACTCTCGTGTGGGGAAGGCGAGAAGGTCAGCGGCGAGGGCTGAAGAAGGCCCAGACGGCCTTGCCGCCGCAGTTGAGGTGATCCCAGCCCCACCGCTGGCTGTAGGTCTCCACGATGTAGAGGCCCCGGCCGTTCTCCGAGATGAAGTCGGGCTCCTTGGGGGTCGGAACCTCGTCGCTCGGGTCCGTCACGGCCAGGAGCACGTGGGGGGAGAGGTGCACCAGGACGAGCGTGATCGGAGTGATCTCCGTCTGTGTGGGCGGACACAGTGCGTAACGGACCGCGTTGGTGACGAGTTCCGAAACCACTAGCGCTGCGTCATCGCTGAGCTCCGCCAGTCCCCAGTCGTGGAGGGTGGAGCGTGTCACGTCCCGGGCGGTCTTCACCGAGTCGGCCTGACTGGGCAGAGGGCACGCGGTGGCACCGGAGTGGTTGGCCCCGAGCAGCTCGTCGAAGCCCATCTGGCGGGTCGCCTGCAGGTAGTCGGCAGCCGATTGTGGCTCCTCCACCATCCTGCCGGTACCTCCCGCTGTCATCGTGAGTCTCCGTACCACTTGAGAGTTTTCAGAGCTTGTGCACCATAAGCCCAATATGCACTAAGCCATCATGGGTCACCGGAACGTCTGCTGCAAGACCCAAATGCACGTGCAGTTGCAGTGTGCAGCCGCATGAGCGGTTAGGACGGCGACTTGGCGAATCGGGCAGGGAGTTGAGACCTTGTCATAGCGGCCGGAAGTAGTGACACTGTGTGCGCTGGCCCAAGTACAGAGGGAGGCGAAGTGACGCAGGTTCAACCGGGATCGGGTCCCACAGCTCTGCGTATCCTCTTAGGCTCCCAACTGCGTCGCCTGCGCGAGGCCAAGGGGCTCTCGCGCGAGGAGGCGGGCCATCTGATCCGTGGGTCCGAATCCAAGATCAGCAGGATGGAGCTGGGCCGGGTCGGCCTGAGGGAACGCGACGTGGCGGACCTGCTCACCTTCTACGGGGTGGAGGACGAGGGAGCCCGGTCGGCGGTCATGGACCTGCTGCTGCGGGCCAACGAGCCCGGCTGGTGGCACCGCTTCAACGACCTGCTGCCCTCGTGGTTCCAGACCTACGTCGGCCTCGAGGAGGCGGCCTCCCGGATCCGCACCTACGAGGTGCAGTTCGTGCCCGGCCTGCTCCAGACGAAGGAGTACGCCAGGGCCGTCATCACCGCGGGAAGCGCCGGAATCGCGCCCGAGGAGATCGCCCGCCGCGTCGACCTGCGGATGCAGCGCCAGCAGGTGCTCGGCCGGCCCGACGGCCCGTTCTTCTGGGCCGTCATCGACGAGGCCGCCCTGCGGCGCCCCATCGGCGGCGCGGACGTCATGCGAGCCCAGCTGGAGCACCTGCTCGACCTCATGCGGCAGCCGAACATCACCATCCAGGTCATGCCCTTCAGCTTCGGCGGCCACAGCGCCGAGGGCGGGGCCTTCAGCGTGCTCCGCTTCAACGACAACGAGCTCCCCGACGTCGTCTACGTCGAGCAGCTGGCCAGTGCCCTCTACCTGGACAAGCGCGAGGACGTCGACCGCTACAGCGAGGTCATGGAACGGTTGTGCGCGGTCAGCACCACGCCCGGGGAGACGAACGACATCCTGCGGCGGATCATCAAGGAGGAGTGAGCGGCCATTGGTCGCTCGATGGTGCCGCTCTGCCCTAGACTGGCCAGCGGCGCTGAACACCCGCCGCTGTGGAGCATGCCCTGATCTCGCGGATCTCGCGTGTCTCGACGGCTGTGCCAGGTGCCGCTCATGTGGGCGCGGCGCGCGAGCTTGCCGCGGTAGCCGTTACGACTTGACGCGCCCGCGATCACTCAAAGCTTGATCAAGGAGACGACCCCGTGAAGACCGCTGTGGAGGAGCTCAGCCCGACCCGGGTGAGGCTTACCGTCGAGGTGCCGTTCGAGGAGCTCGGCGAGAGCCTGCAGGCGGCGTACAAGAAGGTCGCGCAGCAGGTGCGCGTCCCCGGGTTCCGCCCCGGCAAGGTTCCGGCCCGCATCATCGAGCAGCGGTTCGGCCGCGCCGTGGTGCTGGAGGAGACCCTCAACGACGCGGTGCCCAAGCTGTACGGCCGGGCCGTCGACGAGAGCGAGATCTTCCCGGTCAGCCAGCCGGAGATCGAGGTCACCAAGATCGAGGACGGCGAGCAGGTCGAGTTCACCGCCGAGGTGGACGTCCGCCCCGGCTTCGACGTCCCCGACTACCAGGGCATCGAGGTGACCGTCCCGGTCTCCGAGGTCTCCGACAAGGACATCGACGACCAGCTGGACGGTCTGCGCCAGCGCTTCGCCACCCTGACCGGCGTCGAGCGCCCCGCCGCCGCGGGCGACTTCGTCGTCATGGACCTGGCCGCCGCGATCGACGGCGTCAACATCGAGGAGCAGCAGGCCAACGACGTCTCCTACGAGGTCGGCGCCGGCTCGGTGCTGCAGGGGCTGGACGACGCCCTGGTCGGCCTGTCCGCGGGTGAGACCAAGGAGTTCACCACCAACCTGGTCGGCGGCGAGAACGCCGGCGAGGAGGCCGTGGTCACCATCACCGTCAAGAGCGTCAAGGAGAAGGTCCTCCCCGAGCTCGACGACGAGTTCGCCCAGCTCGCCAGCGAGTTCGACACCCTTGACGAGCTCAAGGCGAGCATCAGCGAGACGGCCCGCCGCAACAAGCTGATCGACCAGATCGTCCAGGCCCGTGAGAACGCCCTCGACGCTCTGCTCGACAAGATCGACATTCCGCTGCCCGAGAGCGCGCTCAAGGTCGAGGTCGACAACCGCAAGCACAACCTCGAGCACCAGATCGCCGACAGTGGCCTGAGCAAGGAGGCGTACTTCCGCCTCTACCAGACCACCGAGGAGGAGCGCTTCGCGGAGTTCGACGAGAGCGCCGCCAAGGCCCTCAAGACGGGCTTCGTCCTCGACAAGATCGTCAAGAGCGAGGACCTCGGCGTCAGCGAGCAGGAGCTGACCAACTTCGTGGTGCGCCGCGCCATGCAGATGAACGTCGCGCCCAACACGCTGGCCCAGCACCTGGCCGACAACGACCAGCTCACGCTGGCCATGGTCGAGATCGTCCGCGACAAGGCCAAGAGCGTCGTCGGCGACGCCGCCAAGGTGGTCGACGAGGCCGGCAACGAGGTCGACCTCAAGGCCATCTACACCGAGATCAACGGCGAGGAGGCCTCGGAGACCGACGAGTCCGCCGAGGTCGAGACCGCCAAGTAAGTCCCCGGCCGAGCGGGGGCACCGGGCTCACCCGGTGCCCCCGCGGCCCGACGCCCCCGCCGCGTTCCGCGCCGCGGGGGCGTTTCCGGTTTTCCGGCGACAGGCGTGCCGGCGCCCTCCGGGCGACGAGCGTGCCGCAGGGCCGTGCCTGGAGAGCTCCGGAGTCCCCTCCCGCTTTCCCGTCCCCCGAGCGGCCTCGCGGGCTCCTGGACCCTCTGAGAGCCGCCGGCCCCTCCTTTCGCCGTCACCGGCGCCGTACGGCCCCTCCGCCCCGCCCCTCGCCGGGCGCGACACGCCGTATGGGTTCGGGCCTCGGAGCCTTGTCCGGAGTGCGCGCCGAGGGGTTCCGGACGTGGTGGGAAGGCGGCGGGCAGCATGCGCCGTCAGCGAACAGTGCGTTGAGGAGGCATGTCCGGTAGGTGGCGCGCGTTAAGGTCACAAGCAAAGCCAATCGATTACGACGCATCGGAAGGTGACGCTGTGACCAGCCCGCCGACCTTCTACCAGCCGACCGGCTCCGGGCCCGAGTCGATGAGCCAGCCGAACGGCTCGTTCAGGCTCGAAGACCAGCTCTATCAGCGGCTGCTGCGTGAGCGCATCATCGTGCTGGGCACCCAGGTCAACGACGAGATCGCCAACCGGATCTGCGCCGAGCTGCTCCTGCTCGCCGCGGACGACTCGGAGCGCGATATCTGGCTCTACATCAACTCGCCAGGCGGTTCCGTGACCGCTGGTATGGCGATTTACGACATGATGGAATATGTCCCCAACGATGTGTGCACGGTCGCGATGGGTCTGGCCGCCTCCATGGGCCAGTTCCTCCTCTGCGCCGGCGAGCGGGGCAAGCGATACGCCCTGCCGCACGCCCGCATCATGATGCACCAGCCCTCCGGTGGCATCGGCGGCACCGCCGCCGACATCGCCATCCAGGCGGAGCAGATGCTCTACGTCAAGAAGACCCTTGCCGAGCGCATCGCGTTCCACACCGGTCAGAACATCGAGCAGATCGAGGCCGACTCCGACCGGGACCGCTGGTTCACGGCCGAGGAGGCCAAGAACTACGGCTTCATCGACCAGGTCGTGCGCAGCGCTCGACAGGTGCCCTCCACGGGCGCCGTCTCCTGAAGGGGCACAAGGTGAGTGAGTTGATCCGGCCGGGAGACATCAACGGCCGCTACGTTCTTCCGTCCTTCACCGAGCGCACGTCCTACGGCATGCGGGAGATGAACCCGTACGCCAAGCTCTTCGAGGACCGCATCATCTTCCTCGGCGTGCAGGTGGACGACGCCTCGGCCAACGACGTCATGGCGCAGTTGCTGACCCTGGAGTCGCTCGACCCCGACCGCGACATCAGCATCTACATCAACTCGCCGGGCGGTTCTTTCACCGCCATGACGGCGATCTACGACACGATGCAGTTCGTCCGGCCGGAGATCCAGACGGTCTGCCTGGGCCAGGCGGCCTCGGCGGCGGCGGTCCTGCTGGCCGGCGGCACGCCGGGCAAGCGCTTCGCCCTGCCGAACGCCCGCATGCTGATCCACCAGCCCTCCACCGAGGGCGGCGGCCAGGGAAGCGACATCGAGATCCAGGCGCGCGAGATCCTCAGGATGCGCGCGCAGATGGAGACGATCATCGCTCAGCACTCGGGCAGGGCACCGGAGGCGGTCCGCAAGGACATCGAGCGGGACAAGATCCTTGACGCCGTCGAGGCCAAGGAGTACGGACTGATCGACGACATCATTCCGTCCCGCAAGAAACTCGCGAAGGCCGTAGCCTCCTAACGAGGCATATCGCACCGGAACCGTGCCGAATCAGGCACGTTCCGGTGCGACTCGCCGCTAGGGGGCTCACTGAGGGCTCAGAAGACGGTAACGTCGAAACCTAAGCGGGATGACTTTTCGACCGGGTATCGGGCCGGTCGGAAGAAACGGACCGCGGCAGCCAGAGCGGTCCCACGCAAAGGAGTATCTGGGGTGGCACGCATCGGCGACGGGGGAGACCTGCTGAAGTGCTCTTTCTGTGGAAAGAGCCAGAAGCAAGTCAAGAAGCTCATCGCCGGACCCGGCGTATACATCTGCGACGAGTGCATCGACCTCTGCAACGAGATCATCGAGGAGGAGCTCAGCGAGTCCTCTGAGCTCAAGTGGGACAGCCTTCCCAAGCCGAGGGAGATCTACGAATTCCTCGACGCCTACGTCATCGGTCAGGACCAGGCGAAGAAGGCTCTCTCCGTGGCGGTCTACAACCACTACAAGCGGGTGCAGTCCGGCGAGCGCGGGCGTGACGACGGCATCGAGCTGTCCAAGTCCAACATCCTGCTCCTGGGCCCCACCGGTTCCGGCAAGACACTGCTCGCCCAGACGTTGGCGAAGATGCTGAACGTTCCGTTCGCCATCGCCGACGCCACCGCCCTGACGGAGGCGGGCTACGTGGGCGAGGACGTCGAGAACATACTGCTCAAGCTGATCCAGGCCGCTGACTACGACGTCAAGAAGGCCGAGACCGGCATCATCTACATCGACGAGGTCGACAAGATCGCCCGCAAGAGCGAGAACCCGTCGATCACCAGGGACGTCTCCGGCGAGGGCGTGCAGCAGGCTCTGCTGAAGATCCTGGAGGGCACGACCGCGAGCGTGCCGCCGCAGGGTGGCCGCAAGCACCCGCACCAGGAGTTCATCCAGATCGACACCACCAACGTGCTGTTCATCTGCGGTGGGGCCTTCGCCGGTCTCGAGAAGATCATCGAGTCCAGGGTCGGCCGCAAGGGGATCGGTTTCAACGCGATCATCCGCTCCAAGGAAGACATCGACGGCGCCGACATCTTCGAGAACGTCATGCCCGAGGACCTGCTGAAGTTCGGGATGATCCCCGAGTTCGTCGGTCGGCTCCCGGTCATCACGAGCGTCCACAACCTCGACCGTGAGGCGCTCATCCAGATCCTCACCGAGCCGCGCAACGCCCTCGTCAAGCAGTACCGCCGCCTGTTCGAGCTGGACAACGTCGAGCTCGAGTTCACCGACGACGCGCTGGAGGCCATCGCCGACCAGGCGATCCTGCGCGGCACCGGTGCCCGCGGCCTGCGGGCGATTCTGGAGGAGGTCCTCCTCTCGGTGATGTACGAGGTGCCGTCGCGACAGGACGTGGCGCGCGTGGTCATCACCCGCGAGTCGGTCCTGGAGCACGTCAACCCCACGCTCGTCCCGCGCGACCAGCTCAACAAGCAGCAGCGCCCGCCGCGCGAGAAGTCGGCCTAGAAGCCCGCGCGAACCCCTCCTGGTTCGCACGATCGGCGCCCCCCGCGGGTTCTCCCGCGGGGGGCGCCGCCGTTTCCGGCCGTACGGCTCCCGCCGATGGCATACCGGCGGTCGGCCGAAGCCCCCGTCCGCCCGCCAGAAGAAGGCGCCGGAAGAAGTCACCGGAAGAAAGCGGTCCGTAAGGCGGTCCGTGGGACAGGGGACACGCGGACATCCCTAGACTTGGGCATCGTGACGACGCCAGAGCTGCCTACCCAGTACGCACCCGCCGACGTGGAGACCCGGAGCTACGAGCGCTGGGTATCGGAGGGACACTTCACCGCCGACCCGAGCAGCGAGCGCGAGCCGTACAGCATCGTCCTGCCCCCGCCGAACGTGACCGGTGTCCTGCACATCGGCCACGCCCTCGACCACTCCATCCAGGACGCGCTGACCCGCCGCGCCCGCATGCGCGGCCAGGAGACGCTCTGGCTGCCCGGTATGGACCATGCCGGAATCGCCACCCAGAACGTCGTCGAGCGCGAGCTCGCCAAGGACGGCCAGTCCCGGCACGACCTCGGCCGCGAGGCGTTCGTCGAGCGCGTCTGGCAGTGGAAGGAGGAGTCCGGAGGCCGGATTCTCGGCCAGATGAAGAAGCTCGGCGACGGTGTCGACTGGTCGCGCGAGCGCTTCACCATGGACCCCGGCCTCTCCCGGGCCGTCCAGACGATCTTCAAGAAGCTCTTCGACGACGGGCTCATCTACCGCGCCGAGCGCATCATCAACTGGTGCCCGCGCTGCCTGACCGCACTGTCGGACATCGAGGTCGAGCACAGCGAGGACGAGGGCGAGCTCGTCTCGATCCGCTACGGCGACGGTGACGACTCCATCGTGGTCGCGACCACCCGGGCCGAGACGATGCTCGGCGACACCGCCGTGGCCGTGCACCCCTCCGACGAGCGTTACGCCCACCTGATCGGCCGCGAGGTGGAGCTGCCGCTCACCGGGCGCCGCATCCCGATCGTCGCCGACGAGCACGTCGACCCCGCCTTCGGCACCGGAGCGGTCAAGGTCACCCCGGCGCACGACCCGAACGACTTCGAGATCGGGCGACGCCACTCGCTGCCATCCTTGACGATCATGGATGAGCGGGGAGTGGTCACCGCACACGGCCCGTTCCAGGGCCTCGACCGCTTCGAGGCCAGGCCCGCGGTGGTGGCCGCGCTCCGGGCGGAGGGCCGGATCGTCGCGGAGAAGCGTCCCTACCTTCACTCGGTCGGGCACTGCTCGCGCTGCAAGACCGTGGTCGAGCCGCGGCTCTCGCTCCAGTGGTTCGTCAACGTCTCGCCCCTGGCCAAGGCCGCGGGCGACGCGGTCCGCGACGGCCGGACGAAGATCCACCCGCCGGAGCTGGCCAAGCGCTACTTCGACTGGGTCGACGACATGCACGACTGGTGCATCTCCCGGCAGCTGTGGTGGGGACACCGCATCCCGGTCTGGTACGGCCCGGACGGAGAGGTCGTCTGCGTCGGCCCCGACGAGCAGGCGCCCGAGGGCTACGTCCAGGACCCCGACGTCCTCGACACCTGGTTCTCCTCCGGTCTCTGGCCGTTCTCCACCCTCGGCTGGCCGGACAAGACGCCCGAACTGGCCAAGTTCTATCCGACCTCCGTCCTGGTGACCGGCTACGACATCCTGTTCTTCTGGGTGGCCCGGATGATGATGTTCGGCATCTACGCCATGGACGGGGAACCGCCGTTCAGGACCGTGGCGCTGCACGGCATGGTCCGCGACCAGTACGGCAAGAAGATGTCGAAGTCGTTCGGCAACGTCGTCGACCCGCTCGACTGGATCGAGCGCTTCGGCGCCGACGCCACCCGCTTCACGCTGCTGCGCGGCGCCAACCCCGGCTCCGACGTGGCGATCAGCGAGGAATGGGCCGGAGGTTCACGCAACTTCTGCAACAAGATCTGGAACGCCACCCGCTTCGCGCTGATGAACGGCGCCGTGACGGGCGAGCTCCCGACTGAGGAGCTGACCGCCGCCGACCGCTGGATCCTCTCCAGGCTCCAGGAGATCGTCGCGTCGGTGGACACCGCGTTCGAGAACTTCGAGTTCGCCAAGATCTCGGATCTGCTCTACCACTTCGCCTGGGACGAGGTCTGCGACTGGTACGTGGAGCTCGCCAAGATCCAGATCGCTTCCGGCCAGGAGCACACCCGGCTCGTCCTGGGGCATGTCTTCGACTCGCTGCTCCGCCTGCTCCACCCCCTGGTGCCGTTCGTCACCGAGGAACTGTGGCGTGCGGTCACCGGCCGCGAGTCGATCGTGGTCGCCCCCTGGCCGACGGTCGAGGAGTCACTACGCGACCCCTCGGCGGAGGAGGAGATCCTCGCCGTGCAGGGATTGATCACCGAGGTGCGCAGGTTCCGTTCCGACCAGGGCCTCAAGCCGGGTCAGCGGGTCGCCGCGCGGCTTTCCCTCGCCGGTACGGCACTCGCTTCCCACGAAGGGGCGATCCGGTCGCTGCTCCGGCTCGACCAGCCGCTTGAGTCGTTCGCCGCGACAGCCAGCCTTGACGTGGCCGGGATCGCCGTGGAGATCGACACGGCCGGGACGATCGACGTGGCCGCCGAGCGCAAGCGCCTGGAGAAGGATCTCGCGGTGGCGCGCAAGGAGGCCGCCCAGGTCGCAGCCAAGCTGGGCAACGAACAGTTCATGGCCAAGGCACCCGACGACGTGGTGACCAAGGTGCGCTCCCGGGCGGCACAGGCCGATCAGGACATCGAGCGGTTGCTCGCCCAGCTGGCGTCACTGCCGGCCGGCTGATCGTCCGGTGACCGGAGAATCGGTCTGAGGACCATGAGGGCGGCTCCGGATCGGCAGCCGCCTTGACGAGAACCCAGGGTCTCTTGACCCTGGGTTCTCATGTTTGAGGGCTGGCACCCCAGGGAAGACCTAGTTCTTACCGGGAAGTTGGTCATCACAGCCTTGAGGGACTGCTAGAGTTCTTCATGCAGGGCAACGTCCTGCACTCTCCTCCAAAAAATCCCGGCAAATCGGGCATGTCCATACGATTGGACAACGACCGGATGTCGGAGTAAGTTAGAGGGGTTGCCCTGGAAACGGGGTGGTCGTAATCCTAACGGGTTCGATCGGATCGCGTCGAGGGTCGGGAAAACCGACAGTTTGACACGAAACCGGCACTCCCGATAAGATTATGACACGAAATGGAACGCCCCGGAGTTCGGGCCTGGCTGATCGGCTGGGTTTGGGTGATGGTGTACGCGTCCGTTTCTTGAGAACTCAACAGTGTGTTAAAAGCCAG